>JAIULY010000076.1 GCA_022565875.1 Schleiferiaceae bacterium
AGAAGCAAAAAGGGAGTTAGCCTATGACAGTGCATTAAGTGCTGACGAAAAACTAAACTTTTATTTTACCCTAATTTCCGCCCACTTCTATAATGATGATTTTGAGTCTGTTGAAAAAGCGGTAGGGGCTGCTCGAAAAGAATTTGAGAACGACCCCTTTATCCAAGACATGATACATTTGCTACTTTGGCAAAAAGGAAATATGGCAAAAGCAAAAGAATACTTTATGTCACTTCCCGAAAAGTGGGTTAATGCCCATCTGCATTTAGCGGCTATAGGCAAACAAGAAGGTGATACTAATACGTTAGTTTACCACCTTCAAAAAGCTCATGAAGTGTTGCTGACAGATACCTATACACTTACGGCAAGCCATCACGCACAAAAAATCATTATTGGTTTTTTAAATAATGATAAAGCCCTTGATGCGGCACTATCGAACGCCGCTGAAACACTAGTCCAACTCAAAGGAGTTGCAGCTGAGGTAAGGTACTACGCCCGTAATTTTGGTATAGAATCTAGTTTATTTAAAAAGGTTGGAAACCGTTTGGCTGTTGTTTAGCGTAACTAATTCTCGACTATTTGTGGAAAGTGGACATTAGGTAATTTGTTTTGAATAATAAGAAGGTAGCATTCAAAGAGAAAGATTAGTTGAGTTTGATTGGGTAATAGTGAATGTAGGGTAAAATTAAATACCTCGAGTAGAAATCCAGACAATATCATCCCACCTAACATCACGGCTCCACCCCCTCCTCAAAGACACCACACCTTGACGCTAGTAGAGTTGGTGTGCGTCAGGTTTTGAATCCCTATCGATTCAATTTGCACAAATAATCCAAAGCACGTTACCCAACTTGTAGGCAATAATAGCTACATTTGTCATTTGTAGTACAAGTCAATTAAAGGTTTACGTAACGCTTGATGGAAGGCTTCAAAAATGGAGAGAATCAGAAAGACTTTTTAATTGGAATGCCCTATTGACCTGCCGAAAAAGTGCTGAATGGGGTACATAATGTAGATTGTGCAACGGATGCTTTAAAAAATAGTAATAACCGATATCGCTAAGAAATAAATATGAATCAAGAACTCGAAAAAGCACTCTGGGCTACTGCCGATAAGTTGCGCAACAACATGGATGCAGCAGAATACAAGCATATTGTATTAGGATTAATTTTTCTAAAATACATTTCAGACAGCTTTGAAGATTTATACAACAGGCTCGCAGCAGACAAACTTTCTGATGCAGAGGATAAAGACGAGTACTTGGCAGAAAATGTTTTTTATGTACCACCATCTGCAAGGTGGAGTTACCTGCAACACCAAAGAGCAAAGCTTCCAAGCATTGGGAAATACATTGATGATGCTATGGATGCCATCGAAAAAGACAACCCTACGCTGAAAGGAGTTTTACCTAAAGATTATGCAAGACCAGCGTTAGACAAAAAACGTTTAGGCGAATTGGTAGACTTAATCGGTAACGTTGGATTTAAAGAAGAAGGCCATAGCAGCAAAGATTTATTGGGTAGAGTGTATGAATATTTCTTAGGAATGCTTGCTGATGCCGAAGGTAAAAGAGGCGGTCAGTTTTACACACCTGAAAGCATTGTAAAATTATTAGTGGAAATGCTAGAACCCTACTCAGGTCGTATTTATGACGGTTGTTGTGGTAGCGGTGGCATGTTTGTACAAAGCGAAAAATTTTTAGAAGCTCACGGAGGAAAAATTGGCGATATAGCCGTTTACGGTCAGGAGAGCAACCCTTCGACCTACAAATTGGCTAAAATGAACTTAGCCATTAGAGGTATTGATGCAAAAATTGAATTAGGCGATACCTTTCACAACGATAGACACAAAGAGCTAAAGGCAGATTATATCATTGCAAACCCTCCGTTTAATATTTCCGATTGGGGTGGTGAGCAGTTACAAGACAGCCATATATGGAAGTACGGAGTGCCACCAGCAGGAAATGCCAATTACGGTTGGTTGCAACTATTCATTAATAAACTGGGCACCACAGGAACTGCAGGTATTGTTTTAGCCAATGGATCTATGACTACCAATGCAGGCACCGAGGGAGAAATAAGAAAACAATTGATTACCGAAGGCTTGGTAGATTGTATGGTTGCGTTACCTACTCAGCTATTCTACAATACCCAAATTCCCACTTGTTTGTGGTTTTTAGCTCGTAACCGCACCAATCACCTGTCTGCCGCTCGACAGGCAGGCAAATTCCGTAATCGTTCAGGAGAAATACTATTTATAGATGCCCGAAAATTAGGCACTATGACCAGTAGAAAAAATAAAACCCTAACAGATACAGACATTGCCCAAATTGCAGAAGCCTACCACAATTGGCGAAACATTGACGGCAAGTATGAAGATGTACAAGGGTTTTGCAAGTCTGCAAAACTTGCAGAGGTTGAAGCTAACAATTTTGTATTAACACCCGGAAGATATGTAGGCACAGAAGAAGTAGAAGATGACGGAATACCTTATGAAGAAAAAGTAGCGGCCATATCTCAAAATTTGACAGGCTACTTCGAGCAATCCATCGCTCTACAGGAAAGGATAAAAACCAATCTTAAAAAAGTGGGAATAGAGCTATGAGAGAAGTGATCAACATATACTGTGACGAAAGTTGCCACCTTGAAAATGACAAAGAAAAAGTAATGGCTTTAGGAGCAATTTATTGCCAGGAAAGTAAGAAGAAGGAAATTTTTGAAAGACTTTTTGAACTTAAGAAAAAGCATAACCTAATTCCAAAAATCAATAATAATCCCAAAACAAATAGGCCATACTATGAGCTAAAATGGAGCAAAGTATCCTTAGCTAAAATTGATTACTTTAAAGATGTAATCGATTATTTTTTTACCGATGATGACTTGAATTACAGGGTTTTGGTTGTTCCCGATAAATCAAAATTGGATTATAAACAATTCAATCACACCCACGATACATTTTATTACAAAATGTATTTCAGTATGTTGAAAGTAATACTCAACCCTGATAAAGCTCATCACATTTATATAGACATCAAGGATACGAGAAGCAGGGAGAAGGTGCACAAATTAGAACAGGTACTCCGAAATGATAAGTATGATTATGCAAAAGAAATCATTAAAAAAGTACAGCAGGTACGTTCTCACGAAGTTGAGCTTATACAATTGGCCGACCTATTAACAGGTGCTGTTTCTTATGTAAACCGTGGATTGACAAACAGCAAGGCTAAGAATATCTTAATTGAGCATATCCGGCACCGTTCTAAATACACCTTGACGAAGTCCACCTTGATTAGGGAGCAAAAGTTTAATGTTTTCCTTTGGGAGTCATCAAAATACGGACATACCTTATGAGTAGTTTGCCATTATTAGTATTTCCTGATTTGTTGCTTTTGGAAGATTTTAAAGGCAATTTTCAAATCTTTTTTAATTCAGTATATGCTGTTTTTGAAAATGATTTTATAAAGAACCAACCAAAATATCAAGGGCAAAAAGTGGCAGTAAGACGGTACCCTGAAATGGATGGTTTACATCGAACCTTTTACCATATTACTCACGAAGGGGAAGATGAAGCCAACCGACAGCCGGACATCAGACGAATGGAAAGAATACCCTATCCTAAGTTTATGATACAGCAAAATCTGCATCCCGAAATATTGATTTGGAAAAACAGAAGGGGAAAGGACGAGCGGATTTTATTATTCAACGAGAGCGAAAACTACATTGTAGTGCTCACCGAAAGAAAGGGATTTTACCTGTTTATCACTGCTTATGTGGTGGATACTGCACACCGAAAAAGAAGTTTATTGAAAGAATATGAAGCCTATAAAAAAGCCAAAACCGCTTAGTGTACTAAACGGTTTCTTATACTCCTTTAACACTAACACCCTATTCGGGATGGTTACTGAGATAATACAAAGGTAATGCATTTTTGCGTATACGCAATACAGTTATCAACATTTTTATAATTTTATCAACATTTATAGACAATATGACCAACTGGAAAGAATATAAATTAGGGTAGATTGCAGAAATTGTAATGGGTCAATCACCAAAGGGTGAAACCTGTAATAATGATTGAATTGGTATTCCTTTGTTGAATGGTCCAACTGATTTTGGTTCACATTGCCCTTTACCTTCTCAATATACTACTGACCCAAAAAAATATTCTGAACCTGAAAATTTATTGTTTTGTGTTAGAGGCTCAATAAAGAAGTATTGCCAGATTTAATCTGTCATTTTACCATATTCCACCAAAACTAAGAGAAGATAAGTAAAATAGTACCGCGTTATCATCAATACTTTGCAGTCAATAAAGCAGTTGAAGCAACACGCAAAGCCACAGCAGAAAATGGAGACCAAAGAGCAGGTGTTATTTGGCACACACAAGGCAGCGGGAAAAGCCTTTCTATGGCGTTTTATGCAGGTAAATTAGTGTTGGCACTCAATAATCCCACCTTAGTAATATTAACTGATAGAAACGACCTTGACGACCAATTATTCGATACCTTTTCATTAAGTCAAGACATACTAAGGCAAACACCAGTACAAGCTGAAAATAGAGACGATTTAAAGAAGAAACTATCCGTAACATCAGGCGGTATTGTGTTTACAACCATTCAAAAGTTTTTACCCGAAATAGAAGAAAAAATTGATTTAGGAAATGGAAAGTTTAAAGACATCAAAGGGCAGTTTGAAGAATTATCAGACCGCAGAAACATTGTAGTCATAGCAGGCGAAGCACATAGAAGTCAATACGATTTCATGGATGGCTTTGCCAAACATATGCGAGATGCTTTGCCCAATGCTCCCAAGTATGAACACCCTTAACATTGACAAGCCAATGAAAGGCCATAAACTAATGCAAGCCATCGCCAGAGTAAACAGAGTTTACAAAGACAAAGAAGGCGGCTTGGTAGTAGATTATATTGGCATTGCAACAGACCTTAAAAAAGCCCTATCTGTTTACACAGAAAGTGGAGGAAAAGGAAAACCAGCATTTGACCAAGAAGAAGCAGCATCAGTAATGATGAGCAAGTATGAAATTGTGGCTCAACTATTTTCAGAGCAACCCACAGACAAAACGCAACCGAAAGGTTTCGATTATAAATTAAGGGGTGAAAAAAAATAAAAAAAAAATCTTGTGGCAAAAAGGCTGCAATAAGGCACCTCACTTTTGCCGCGAACAAAAACGATAGCCCTATGCCAGCAGCTTCTCAACATCTCGACGCCTCCAACAAAGTATTTTTCACCGCAGCCAAATATGTGGAGGACACCAACCAAAGTGTTTTTCTTACGGGAAGAGCCGGGACGGGGAAAACCACATTTTTGAAGCATATTGCGGAGACCTCATCCAAGAAGGTTGTGGTGCTTGCGCCAACAGGCATCGCAGCGTTGAACGCTGGTGGTCAAACGATACATTCGTTTTTTAGATTACCCATAACACCTTTTTTACCCATTGATCGTGCGCTTCTTACGCCAAGTGAAATACGTCGGTATCTATTAGATGCCGAAGGGTCCAATATCTACAAAACCTTTCGTTACAATGCGCGACAAATTGAGCTACTGCATCAGGTGGATTGCTTTGTCATTGACGAAATCTCTATGGTGCGTTGTGATGTTTTGGATGCCATAGATAAAATATTGCGCACGTTTTTGAACCGGCCTGATGCGCCATTTGGTGGCAAACAAATGGTATTTGTTGGTGACCCGTATCAGTTGCCGCCTGTAGTAAATGCGGAGCAAGAGGCCTTGTTGTCGCGCTGTTATTCTTCGTTTTATTTCTTTGACGCCAAGTCCTTTATTCGGTTGCGCGAACAAGGTAAATTGTGTACTTTTTCCTTGGAGAAGATTTATCGTCAAAAAGACACAGATTTTCTTCATATTTTAAACAACGTCCGCGAGAACAACCTAGATTGGGGATCGCAGCGCCTGCTCAATTCTCGGTACATCAAAGGATTTAAGATGCCAAGCGAAGGCGGTTGGATTGAGCTCACGGCAAAAAACAGTGAGGCGGATTATTCCAATAAGCAAAAGCTCGCCGCATTACCCGGAAAGGAGCATTGTTACAAGGCGAAATCAGCTGGCGAAATCAATTTGAATCAAGTGCCCTGTGAAATTGATTTGCGCTTAAAGGTGGGTGCACAGGTTGTGTTTTTGAAAAATGACACGCAAGGGCATCAGCGTTATGTCAATGGCACTATAGGCACAATTTCGGCATTGACCGAAAAATCTATTGTGGTTGAAACTGAAAAATGCAAGGTAGAAATAGGTCCTGAGGTTTGGGAGAATGTCCGTTACAATTGGAACGACAGCAAGCGTGAAATGGATCGCGAGGTGGTAGGTGAAGTGCGTCAATTCCCCATCAAATTGGCTTGGGCGATCACCATTCACAAAAGCCAGGGATTGACATTAGACAGGGTAGTGGCTAATCTTCGGAGTTGTTTTGCGCCAGGTCAGGTTTATGTTGCTTTATCTCGTTGTACTTCTCTTGAAGGCTTAGTGCTCACAACTCCCATCGACTCACGAAGAGTACAGGTGCGTCCTGAGGTGTTGCGTTTTGTTGCCGATTTAGATCAATTGGATTATTTAGAGTCCCAACTAGCCCATAAAGAGGTAGACTTTCTCTATGAGTCAGCCTTACAAGCGCTATTAAAGAGTGATTTCACAAAGGCTTTGCAGTGTTTTGAGGCGGCTTTAGAAAAGCGTGCGGAGTGGTCACACCCATTGCAGTATCGAGCCATTCGTGTTTTTTGCTATCGGATTTTCACAAATTACATTCGACTGCATCGTATGGCATCGATTTCTACAAAACAGGCTCAAAAATCTGCGGAAAATTGTGCCACCCGTTTAGAGCAATTTGTTGCTCAAGAACCTGACGTGAGGACTGCGTTGCGTGCTTGTATTGTGGAGGCTATACCTGAGTTGGCAAAATCTTTAGATGCGTAACTATTGAGTCTTCTCCGAAAAGGATGATTTTAATCAAAATCGACGCGGAGGGGATTTTTGGGCCGGAGCTAACTAATTGTTAGTGAGGATTCAAAAATCTCCCAACAAGGAAGAGTTTGGCAGAAAGGGACTTTTCGGAGGGGGGTCAACTATTGCGTCGGATTTCGTTTGGTAAGGCTTCACGTAAGCTAGAAAACTTTATTACATTTGCTTTCAATTGTTTTGCTATGGCGGGAAAAAATCAATTGTTGCGAATGATGGTTTTGGATGGCATGCTTCGACGGCCAGAACCTGTTAGGATGCGCCAGATGATAGTGGCATGTATGCAGCATCCGGCCATGCTAAGAGCGGATAGTGATGTAGCTATTAGTGAGCGCACTATTAGGGGTGACCTGAGATTGATGCGTGATAGTTTTGGAGCACCAATACCCAAAAGAAATGTTGAGGGCTATCAATACAGTGACTTGTCGTACAGTATCTTTCAAGTGCCCCTTTTACAAACTGAGCTTGAGGTTTTGCAGCAGTTGGGTAGCTTTTTAAACCAGTTTGAAGGGTTTGATTTTGGAAATGAGTTACGCCAAATTATTGCTATAGGTCAGGCCATTCCCGAAGTTTCCCAAGCGCAACCTTCAGTTGATTTAGGACTCCCTGGTAACCAAATTGGCAATCAATGGTTACGGCCCATTTATAAAGCTTTGTCTGCAAGGACGCTACTGCGAATCACCTACCAGCCATTTGCAGGAGTCAAGGAGGTTTCTAACACATTTGCTCCTTTTTTACTAAAGCTTTACAATCGTAGGTGGTATGTGTTGGGCAAATCTTCACTACGCCCCAATTTGATTACCAATTATGCATTGAATCGCATACAAGCCGTGGCTGAAACCACGGGGAATTATGAGATTCCTAAAGATTTTCAACAAGAGCATTTTTCCTATATCATTGGCACTACCCTATATTTGAACCATCCAATAATGGACATCACACTCGATGTAAAAAAGCCTTTTGCACATTATTTACAGGCTACGCCACTACACGCCACTCAAACCCTTTTAGAAGAAAGCGAAAGTTATATCCGTTTCGGACTAAAGCTGCGTGAAAACCACGAGTTGATCAACACGCTGTTGTCACTAAGCAGCAATTTGCTGCACGTAACTCCATCACACCTTGCAGACCGCCTGCGGGAAACGTTACAACTTATGTTAAATCAATTGGATAAATAGGCATTTGATTTTTTTTTTTGGGTCAGAATGAGCTTATCCCCCCCAACCAAATTTTCCTCCAATTTGCTATTGTGCACCCACGTTGGCAAAACTATATTTGCGCGCTAATACCCGCCTGTTTATGGTTGATTTTTCGAATACCGAAATCGCTTTCAAAAGCAAGTCTGATGGCGATCTGCGCCGTGCTTGGTTTTTGTTTAAGACGGTTGCAAATCCAAGTTTTGTCGAGTTTGGTAAAGGACTTGTTTCGCTGTCCTTGAAGCTTAAACTCCCCGTAAAGTGGCTTATCCGAAAAACGGTTTTTAATCAGTTTTGCGGCGGAGTGGATATCGACGACTGCAAGCCGGTTATCAATCAAATGCATCAGTTTGGTGTCATGTCCATTCTCGACTATTCTGCAGAGGGCAATGAAAGTGAAGCGGATTTTGACAAAACGGTGGCCATTACGCTGGAAACCATTCGTTTTGGAAACGTCAATAAATCGGTTCCGCTTTCGGTTTTCAAACCTACAGGAGTGGGGCGTTTTGCGCTCTATGAAAAAGTGAATTCTGGTGAGCCGTTGTCTACCGATGAACAGGCAGAATGGGATCGCGTAAGAGATCGCTTTTACAAAATTGTAAAAACAGCCTACGATGTCAATGCGTCCGTAATGGTAGACGCCGAAGAATCTTGGATTCAAGCCGCCATTGATGAACTCGTGCGGGAGTTGATGATGGCCTACAACAAGGAAAGAGCGGTGGTGTACAACACCCTCCAAATGTATCGTTGGGATCGATTGCAGTACCTCAAAGATTCGTTTGATCATGCAGCGGAACACGGCTACTACCTCGGTGTAAAATTGGTGCGAGGAGCTTACATGGAGAAAGAACGCGCTCGCGCTGTGGATAAAGGATATATAGACCCCATTCAATTGGACAAAGCCGCAACCGATAGCGACTACAATGACGCCCTTGACTTTGTGATGGCTAGACTGGATAAAATGCGATTGGTTGCCGGTACCCACAACGACGAAAGCAGCCGGTTTTTGATGCAACTGCTCGAAAAACACAACATAGCCCCTTCAGATCGTCGGGTTTTCTTTTCGCAACTCTTTGGCATGAGCGATCACTTGAGTTTTAATCTCGCCGCCGCAGGTTATAATGTGGTGAAGTACTTGCCGTTTGGTCCTGTTGCTGAAGTGATGCCTTATTTGTTTCGAAGAGCAGAAGAAAACACCAGCGTTGCCGGACAAACGGGCAGGGAGCTGGCATTGATAACAAAAGAAATTCAACGACGTCGAAACGCGCGATAGTGCGTTTTGCCTTTTTGTAATGCCCTTGACGCGTCCCCGAATAGTGCCCCGAAACACCATCGGTTGCCGAGTGGGGGCGTATCAATTTTGTTCGCTAGCTATGAGAAACACTTTTGCAAAGGGGGGAGCATAAGTCAGCTAATTTTCCGCGTGGGGTTAGAACTTATTCTTTAAAAAAGACTGAAGATCTTTGTTGGAACCGTAGAGTACCAATATGTCTTCAGCATCCAACATCAAATCAGGTGTGGCTACGCCTTGTACCTTTTGCACGGTTCTGCGCTTGCCAATTAGACTAGCGGTTTCTTCACTTTTTATTGTGGTCAATACCAGAAGATTGTATTTGTTTCGAAACCCTACATCTTTAATCGTCATTCCGATGTACTCCTCGGGCACACTCGCTTCTATGATGCTGAAATCTTCATTGAGTTCAAAGGAGTCCACCACGTTGGTAAGGCAGAGTTTTTTTGACCACCGCTCCGCAGTTTCTTCCTCGGGGTGCACAATTTCATCCACTCCAATGGCTTGAAGTACTTTTTCATGCAGTGGATTGATAGCGCGACTAATCAGGCGCTTTACTTTGAAGTTTTTGAAAATGGCCGTTGCCATAATGTTTGATCCTTGGTCTTCACCAATGGCTACGATAACCACATCCGTATCCTTGAGTGGCAACCCGGAAACCGTAAACTCATCCGTAGCATCCATGCAAATGGTATGAGAAATTTTCTCCTTGTAGGCATCTACCTTTTCCATACGTGTGTCAATGCCAATCACTTCATTTCCCTGAGCGGTAAGCTTTTGTGACAACGAAGCCCCGAAATTGCCTAATCCAACAATGATGTATTTCATGATAACTAGTGTTCTGTGTTTTAAAGCTACTGATAGTTAGTTTATTAAAATCTCCTCAGTAGGGTATCTGTAGTTTTTGTATTTGGCATTCTGAATAAAACCCATCATCACGGTGAGCATGCCAATTCGTCCGACAAACATATTGAAAACAATGACGAGTTTACTGGCATTTGATAACTCTGGCGTAAGGTTTAAACTCAGACCAACGGTACAATAGGCCGAAAAACTCTCGAAAACAAGGCTAATCAAAGGTTGGTCTGGTTCTAGGATGACCAATAGCGTTGCACTTGCACCTATCATTACAAGAGAAAGCGATATGACGGCAAAGGCTCTACGGACGGAAATATCAGCAATTTCTCGTCTAAAAACTTCAATGCGTGTTTTCCCTTTTGCCAAACTGAAAAAATTTAACGTAGCTATAGCGAAGGTGCTCGTTTTAATCCCGCCACCGGTTGAGGCAGGAGAGCCCCCAATCCACATGAGCAATATGATAAACATGGTGGTGGGAAACAATAAAGTGCCATTGTCAACCGCATTAAATCCAGATGACCGGGGCGTGCTAGCACCAAGTAGGGCAACAATCACTTTTCCAAAACCCTCGTGCTCTTTTAGGGTGTTGTTGTATTCTAAAATAAAATACGTCACAAACGCCACTACTGTTATTATTAGGGTTGTAATAAGCGTAATGCGGCTGTTAATAGAGAGTACCCAAGGCTTGTGTACAAATGTTTTTTTCTTGAATGTGAAAAATCCCTTCGCCCGGTAGGTAAAGTACTTTAAGCTATTGGCTACTATCGGAAAGCCTAAACTTCCCAAGAAAAACGCCACGAATATCGAGGTGTGAAAAAAGTAATTAAAACGAAAGTCTTGATCGTATAAACTATCGGATAGGGTAGTGAATCCTGCATTACAAAAGGCTGAAACCGCGTGGAAAAAAGTAAAAAACAGGCGGTCACCAAAACTCGGAAAGGTGTAAGCGCGAATACTTAAAAAGATAAAGAACGCGGTAATGAGTTCGATGGTCAATGTAATTATGAGAATGTTTTTCAAGACAGAATAGACCTCACTTAGTTTTTTGGAGCTTGTAAAATCTTTAATCACCATTTGGTTTTCATAAGATGAACCTCCCTTGAAAAAAAAGGAAAAGTAACTGGCAAAGGTTAAAATCCCCATGGCGCCTAACTGCATTAAAACCAAAATAATAGATAGCCCAAAGGTAGTGAAGTAGGTGCCTGTATCTTGCACAATCAAACCCGTTATGCAAGTGGCACTTGTGGCTGTAAACAGCGCATCAACAAAACTGATTCCTCCTGTAGTAGCATTGGGTAAACTGAGCAAAGCTGTTCCTGCAGTGATGATGATTAAGAAGCTGCCCATTAACAATTGAGCGGGGTTGAGAAGGGTCTTGTTGTAATTGAAACGGACTTCGGAAAGTTCTTTGATAAATAGTAGAAATACTGAAAATTTCAGTAACGTCGAAAGCTCCATCGGTAGCGTCAAGTTCAAGTGTAATCGTTCCTGATTGAATAGCACGATGCACAGTAGTCCAAACGCTATAATGCCGACCTCAGTAACCGCTAAGCTAGCTCGAGGATACCCTTTTTTCGAAATTCGCTGTGCGATTACACTGATAATCCCCCCGGCAATGATTAGCACATAGGCATTTTGAAACAAGTTTTCAAAATGTTTCTTTTCTAAGAATCCCAATTCTATAACAGAAATGAGTATGCCCAACGTGGTCAGAAATAAGCCTAATCGTTTGCTAATCATGTATTAATGGAGGTGTGTTGTATCCTGTCAAAATGTGGGCTAATGTACTTTTTTCAAAGGACTATCATTTTGTAACGGCACTTTTTTTTTAAAAATGTGTTTTTACCCAATTTATGATGGGTTTTGGTCGCTTTGGAATTCTAAAAGTAAAAAGCACAAGTAAAACAGCTTGAAAATATCGAAAAGAAATAAACTGGGATTTTTTTGTTTAAGTCTTGAAATCAGGTGCTTTTCTAGTGTTTTAAAGCTTCTTCCGACTGCCTTTGCGAGTCCTATTTTGTTCAATCTCTGGTAATACTTGTACAATCGAATATCTTCATCTATTTGGCCTTCGGCAATCAAGTATTTCAAGTTTTCAACAGCTATTTTTGTCTTTTCAATAAAAATAATAGCCGTGTCAAGGCCCAAATGCAGCAAGGGATTTTCTATGTGATGAATCGGAATGCCTCGAGCTTTTAATTCTTGACCAAAAAGGGTGTCTTCAT
>JAIULY010000077.1 GCA_022565875.1 Schleiferiaceae bacterium
GCCGAGAAAATTGTATCAACTCCAATATTAGCCACCGCTACGGATAAGCTAGCGCTTGCCATAATTTGGCAATCCGGGAACATACCTGGAGCCGGCGACAACAACGCTTCCATGGACAAGTCTTTCTGCACGATGCAATTGGTCAAGCCCGAGGGTTTGAATATAGCGACTGCACGGCGGCCTTGCATATTGTTTGGCCCTAGCGCAGCGACACTAATCCACATTTCATTGGATGGGTTTTGATTGAAAAACACATAATTTGATGCGGTGGTCACATCAACGGAATCCATGTATTTATTGCCTAATACATAGATGCGGTAGCTGTCGGCACCTTGAACAGGATTCCAAGAAATGCCGATGGAATCAGGACAAGCGTAATCTAAACTCAAATTCGCTGGAACACCAGCTATAGAGAAGTTGGTCTCACTTGTAGCAGTTACTCCGGCGCGCGTAACACGCACTAAAGCTCTCCCTGTTGGAATGTTTGGAATGCTCCAAGCAATACGGCGGGCATTGGCACCAGCGTTACCAATCGTTGTCCATGTTTGCCCGTTGTTCACGGAATATTGTACTTGGAAGGTCCCCGTGCCATTGTGTGCATCCCAACGCACTTCAGCAGTTTCATTGGTTACCATCTTCTCGCCACCGGCTGGGAAAACGATTTTTATTTCTTCCATTATAAAGGTGTACACCAAGTAAAACTTTTGGTTGGTACCGACATTTACAGTACCCGTTACTGAAATGGTCAAGTCACCCGCCGTTGGATTGTCAATGGTTACTTGTTCTACGTTATTCAGAGTATCCGTGGCACGAGTGGCAACACTGTTTAGATTGGTAGCAATTGGAGTTGGATCTAATACCCAAGGCTGAAACGTTACACCATTGCTTGTAACGGTCATGTCTAAATCGTTCACCAAAGCTCTACTTGCTGAAACTGAGGCGGGCGGATCTGTCCAGTACAGCATTACTTTTACCTGGGCTACATTAGCAGGAACACTTACGGTGTGTGTTTTGGTTTGTCCTGTCGCCAACTGATCGATAATAAAAGTACTGTCCTCAACAGCGTCCAGGGCACGAGCCACATGCATTTTACCAAATCCAAAAATAAAATCAGGACCTGCATTGCCCATATCGTCGGCCGTATTCAACAGAATGGCCTTTGCCAAGCCAGCGTCAGGGTCTTCCCCATTGTGCATTTGTTTGTAAGCCTGATAAATAAGTGACAATGAGCCAGAAACTCCTGGGCAAGACATGCTCGTTCCTGTTTTTGTGGTATAAATATGGGGGTCTGTAGTAGAAAATACAGAGGTGCCGACCGCTCCAATTTCAGGCTTGATACGACCATCGTGTGCAGGCCCTCTACTGGAGGACCCCGCTATCAAATCATTTTTCTGAATATTGGCTACAGCAATAACATTTTTTCCAATTTTATGACCTCCTGTGATGTTACCCCAACCTGCGCCAGCACCATAGCCACAATTGGAGGTACCGCTATTTCCCGCTGAGAATACGTGTAGTAACTTTTCATTGGTAAATGTACCCAAATCTAAATTGCGGGCAAATGAGGTATAACCAGCGTTGCACCCGTTGGAGTAGCTACTCGAGGTAATGCGAACGCCAAAAGTACTGTAGTCGGCATTGGCATTGTTTAGATTTGCGGGGTAACTGTAGTAGCGCATATCCACACCCGGCGCCATTCCTTGTCCTCTTGGGTCGCGATTGCCTGCGCCAAATATGGTTCCCGCTACGTGGTCACCATGATCACCATTACTAGGTCCGGCAACAGACGTCAAACGACCTTGATAGTCAATGTGTGGCCCTATATCTCCGTCGTCTCCAAGACTGATTAAAACCCCTGAACCGTCGTATCTATCTGCAATTCCGTACCGCGTATTGACCAAACTTACACGAGCACTGCGCCGGGCACCGTCATTTTCAGGATCACCCGGATCTTCTCCCGCATGAATGTGCTTGATAGAAGAAATAGCTGCCAATTTCTCAATGTCATTGATGGCGATATGAATATCAACAGCTTCATCGCGCACGCTCACCACGCGCAAGCGAACGCCGCTCAACTCCAAATCGCTTACAAATTGCGACATCGCCATACCGCCAAAAGGAATGACTACTGCCTCCATTTGCCCGTTACCGTGATTGGCCCACTCGGGTATATCACCCAAATACAGGTTCTTGGCCAACTTCCATTCGGGCTGCAATGGCGCAATGGTGCGCACCATATCGGAGCGCAAGGCCGTGACTGAAAAATTCTCAGGGAACTTGGCGATGTAGGTTTTGTGAGGAATATAATCTTGAAGCTCTACACCTAATTGGCGCAGATAATCAAAGTCTTTTGGGAAAAGCGTGTTTTGAAACTGAATAAGTCGGTAATAATGACCTTGAACAGGCGTTTCGTTATTTATAAATTTTTCCTGATTCAGGGTGGGTGGCAATTGAATCGTTTTTGAAGCCAACCAGATGTTGTAATTATTTTCTTGTGCATTCGTCATAAATCCCAGCAACAGCAAGAAAATCAATCCGTAATGTTTTTTCATTATCAGTCGTTATTTTAATAAAATCCAAATAAACGAAAAAAAGTCGTTTGTTAATGAATTATGAAACTAAGGTAAATTAACAAATTTGAAAAGGCTTTGTTGCATCCTTATTTTAATAGCTAAAACTGGTGTACTATTGCAAAAACATTGCACATGAAGCGCATTATAAAAACAGACAACGCACCAGCGCCAATCGGGCCTTACAATCAAGCGATTGCTTTTGGCAACACACTATACACTAGTGGTCAAATTGCAATAAACCCCATTACTAATGCTCTGGAAACAGCAACTATTGAGCAGGAGACACAACGCGTATTGGAGAATTTAAAAGCTGTAGTGGAAGCGGCGGGGTTTTCTTTAGAGGATGTGGTAAAATGTTCCATATTTATCTCCGACATGCGTCAATTTGCTGCCATTAATGCAGTTTACGCCACGTATTTCACCAGCAACCAACCCGCTAGAGAAACCGTTCAAGTTGCCGTGTTGCCTAAAAATGTGAATGTAGAAATTTCTGCTATTGCGGTAAGATAGTGCCTTCGTCTTTTGCCATTTCGTCGGCCAACTCATAAATGATGGCATGCTCAAATCCTTTGCTTGCCAAATAGCGTAGGAGTTTTTGCTTTTGCTCAAAGGGCGAACGGGCTTTTAGGGTTGGCCACTTTTTTTCTGCGAGTTCTTTGGCTGTTTGCCAATAGGCATCCGTATCAATTCCGTTGAGTACTTCAGACAGAATGGGCTCTACTACGCCTTGCTTTTTCAAGCCTTCTTTAATTTTGAGCCGTCCCCATTTCTTTTGCCGAAACTTCCCTTGAACATATTGTGACGCAAAAAAAGATTCGTTCACCCATTTTTTTTGAATAGCTTCAATGAGCAATTCATCAACGGCCTCGGGAATCAAGCCCATCTGGTGTAACTTTCGCACGACTTGTTCCTGACTTCTAGGCTGATAGTTGCAATAATTTTCTAAAATTGCTCGGGCTTCATCAAGGGTTACAGGCTTTTTGCTCATCACAAGGTTCAGCTATTTCACCATTATTTTTCTATAATTTCGGAAACCGACTCGAGCAATTGTGTTTGATACATTTCTGCATAAAAACCATTGGCTTTTAGCAATGTATCGTGGTTGCCACGCTCAATTACCACACCTTTATCCAACACGATAATCTCATCACAGTGCTTGATGGATGAAATTCGGTGACTGATTATTAGGGTGGTTTTATTTTGCATCAACCGCTTCAGATTATTCAGGATAATGCCTTCTGTTTCGGTATCCACAGCAGACAAGCAGTCATCAAATATGAGTAGTTCAGGATTTTTAATAATGGCTCGTGCAATGGCGATACGTTGCTTTTGCCCACCGCTAAGGGTAATACCCCGCTCACCTACCCGAGTTTCCCAAGTTCTTGGAAAGTCCATGATATTGTGGTGTACGTGTGCATCTTTCGCCGCTTGTTCGATACGCACCTGGCGTTCTTTCGCGTGCAAATCCAAACCAAAGGCGATATTGTTGGCGATGGTATCCGAAAACATAAACCCTTCCTGCGGCACATAGCCAACCGCCTTTCTGACGTCGAAAAGATTTTGTTCGGTTATCTCCTTGTTGTCGATAAGAATACGACCCGCATCAACGTCATACATGCGCGTCAGCAGCGCAGCTATGGTTGATTTACCGCTTCCCGTTTTGCCCACCACGGCAAGAGAACCGCCTTTTGGAATGAAAAAAGAGACATCTTTTAACGCCTGTGTTCCGGAATCAGGGTAAACAAAAGAGACATTATCAAAAGCAACACTGCCGTGAATGGGCGTATGGGCTTCCGTATTGTTAACTATTTCTGGTTTTGTATTCAAAAATTCATTGATCCGGGCTTGCGAGGCAGCTGCGTGTTGTATAATACTCGTTACCCAACCAATAGAAGCAATGGGCCACGTTAACATATTGACATACATGATGAACTCTGCCACATTACCCACAGTGATTTCTCCAGCAATGACTTGATTACCACCAACAAACAACACCAATATGGTACTCAACCCAATCAGTAAAATCATCAAAGGAAAAAAGAGTGCATTTACTGTGTAGAGGCTTTTGTTCTTTTTATTGTACAATTCGGCTTGCTCAGTAAAATCTGCAATGCTTTTCTTCTCTCGATTGTAGGCCTTGAGAACGCGAATACCTGAAAAGGTTTCTTGTGTAAAACTAGAGAGTTTGGACAATTGCGCTTGCACTTTGGAAGAGCGCGTATTAATCATAAAGCTAACGCGATAAATGGCATACGACAAGAAAGGCAGGGGCAACAACGTCACCAAAGTGAGTTTCGGGTTCACTTGAAACATGATAGAAATAAGGATGATTAACATGGTAAGCGTGCGCATGGAGTACATAATGGCCGGCCCGAGGTACATCCGCACCCGACTAACATCTTCGCTGATGCGATTCATCAAATCCCCAACTTTATTCCTTTTGAAGAAAGCAGTATCCAGTTTTTGATAATGCGCGTACACCTCGTTTTTTAGGTCGTATTCAATATGGCGACTGCCCACAATGATGGTTTGGCGCATAAAAAAAGTAAAAAGGCCTTCCAAAAGCGAAAAAGATATAATGAGCACACCGTACTTAATGAGCACATTTTTGAGGTCACTTTCGTCAGCCACACCAGCTTTAGCCAATCGGATGGCTTCTTCAACTGTATTAAAACTTTCGCGCACAAACTGCGCTGGGTAAATCTGAAAGATTACCGCTATAATCACAAATACAAAACCGACACCATAGTGATATTTGTATTTCCAAAGATACTTATTTAGGTAACTAAGTGATTTCATGTTAGAGCATTAAATTGGCAAAAAACCAGCGTGTAAAGAAACAACACTTTTGCGTAAGGTGGATAATGAAACGTTGTGAAAAGCATGCAATGTGTTAAGATTTTTACAGCCACAAATGTTCATGAAAAATAAATGAGGTGACGGCAGCTGTCATTAGATGATTAAAGACGCAGTCTATTTCTCCTATTGCGGCAGATGTAAAAATAAATTACTTTCGCGGCGCGATTGGGGGAAGTACATCAAACCCGAAAAAAAAGTTTCCAAAAAGCTTTTTCCCTTTGTGAAGTCGCAACTATTAAACACAAAACATAAAGACTCGACAACGATGATTGAAAAGACGTTACAAGTTGCCCAAGAAGAATCACTCGTATTCAGCAACGATTCCTTTAATGCGCACGAGCAAGTGGTGTTTTGCCACGATAAAGCAACGGGATTAAAGGCCATTATTGGCATACACGACACGACGTTGGGGCCAGCTTTGGGCGGCACCCGCATGTGGAATTACGCCAGTGAGGCAGAGGCTGTTCGCGACGTTTTGCGTCTTTCAAGAGGCATGACCTTCAAAGCATCAATTTCAGGATTGAACCTAGGTGGCGGAAAGGCCGTAATCATTGGCGACAGCCGCAAGGACAAGACTCCGGAAATGATGCGCAAGTTCGGGGAGTATGTAAATTCCCTATCAGGGCGTTACATCACCGCTGAAGACGTAGGCATCAACCCCGATGATATGGTGATGGTGAAGCAAGCCACCGACCACGTTACGGGACTTCCACAAAGCATGGGTGGCAGTGGCGACCCCTCGCCTGTTACGGCTTATGGCGTCTTTATGGGAATGAAAGCCTCCAGTAAATACTTATGGGGTAAAGATGATTTAGCGGGCAAAAAAGTATTGGTGCAAGGCGTGGGACACGTGGGAGAAACGTTGGTGAAATACCTAACCGAAGCTGGTGCAGTAGTGATGATAAACGACATTCACGACGAAACACTCAATCGTGTAGCTGATCTTTACAAAGCGAAAATCGTAAAAGGTGACGTATACAGCTTAGACATGGATATATACGCGCCATGTGCATTGGGGGCGACATTAAACGACATTACCATACCCCAGTTAAAAGCCAAAATTGTAGCTGGAGCTGCCAACAACCAATTAGCGGAGGAAAACAAACACGGCAAACAATTGATGGAGCGCGACATATTATATGCGCCAGATTTCTTGATTAATGCGGGAGGTCTAATCAATGTGTATTCAGAAATTCACAATATTCCGAGAGAAGATGTTTTCAAACAAACAGAGGACATTTACAACACCACATTAAAAATATTTGGCCGTTCCGAAACAGAGGGTATTACCACGCATCAGGCAGCGCTGCAAACCGCTATCGAGAGAATTGTTGCGGCCAAATCAAAATAATTACAGTTGAGGTTAGGCCTTTTGGCCTGACCTTATTAAATCTTAAAAACACCAAATGGTCACTAGAAGGCAGATTCGCATTAAGGTAATGCAAGCGCTCTATGCATATTTTCAATCCGACACCAAAGACATGTCAAAGTCGTTGCGCGATTTGGATAGAAATCTCGAGCGCATTACAGAGTTGTATGCCTATGAATTAAAAGCGTTGACAGAAATTCACAGGTTTGCGCAAGAGCGAATAGAAAAAAACAAAGTTAAGCACTTGCCTTCTGCAGAAGACCTGAATCCCAACACCCGTTTTGTTGAAAATCGCGTATTGTTGTTGCTCAACGAAAGTGCCGGTTTGAACGCCCTTTGTGACAAGTACAAAGTGAGTTGGGGTGAGCAGCGGAGCATCTTCAGAAATGCTTTTTTAAACTTTTGTGAAACAGACTATTTCAGCAACTATCTCGCCCTAGAAACCGTTTCATTTTCAGATGAAAAAACGTTGGTAAAGCAACTCTATGCCGTAGCTTGTGCTGAGAATGAGGACGTACATCAATTCTACGAAGAGAAAAATTCTTTTTGGATTGATGACCTTCACGATGTTCAGATGATGGTAGTCAAAACATTGAAGAGCATAAAAGCAGATAGTGATAATTACTTTTCGCTACAGCCCTTGTTTAAAGACACCGAAGATCGTGAGTTTGGGGAAGCCTTGCTGCGCAAAACCATTAGCAACAGCGATGGATATGCCGAGTACATAAAAGACATGGCAAAAAACTGGGAGATGGACCGCATGGCCTTTATGGACGTGATTTTGATGCGCATGGCCATCACAGAATTTTTGTTCTTTAATGAAATACCGTTAAAAGTAACATTGGACGAGTATATTGAATTAGCCAAAATGTACAGCACACCCAAGAGTGGCAAATTCATTAATGGGGTACTAGACAAATTGGTGACACGTTTTCAAACCGAAAGTAAAATCAACAAAGTGGGTCGTGGGCTGTTGTAAAGACCATTACCTCAATAATTAGAAACACAATAACAAATAAAACAATTGCATTATGAAGAAGATTTCGATTTTAGCGTTCACTTTCGGAGCGTTATTGTTTTTGGGAAGCTGCGACAATGCAGCCAGCAAAATAAAATCAGGGGATAACCGCACTTCTGACATGGCTGACGCAGTGAATACCAATCGATTACCAGAATTCAGTTTTGAATCCGAGTTTCACGATTTTGGCAATCTGGTAGCTGGAGAAAAAGTGGAACACATTTTCACGTTCACCAATACAGGTGAAGCGCCATTAATTATTTCTAAGGCAGAAGGAAGCTGTGGTTGTACAGTACCCGTTTGGCCAAGAGAACCGATTCTCCCAGGAGCAACCGGCGAAATCAAGGTGAATTTTGATAGCACCAATCGCGGCGGACGTCAAGATAAAACGGTAAAATTGTATGCCAATACCGTTCCCAACCAAAAAGTATTGAAAATCACGTCTGAGGTGGACAATCCAGACATGCAATAAATCATTTCATTGACCTGCTTCACTCAGGAGCAGGTTTTTTTTCTCTTAAAAACGAGTCATGACATTTACTCTATTACAAGCAGCTGGCGGTGGAATTGCAAGTTTTCTACCCTTTATTCTCATTATCGTGGTAATGTATTTATTCTTCTTTCGGCCACAAATGAAAAAGCAAAAAGAAGAAACTGCATTCAAAAACGAACTCAAAAAAGGGATGCGCATCGTAACCAACGCTGGCATTCACGGTAAAATCCTCGAATTGCAAGATACGTTTATCATTATTGAAAGCGAAAATACCCGTTTGAAATTAGAAAAAACAGCGGTATCTAAAGAGTTGAGCGCCCAATACTTGCCCAAGGAAGATAAAAAGGCAGACAAAAAAGAAGACAAGAAAGACGAAAAAGCGGAAAAGTAATTCCCCCCTCTTTTTTGAAAGGCAAAAGAATTACACCACTGTAATTCAGTAAAATACAAACACAACATTTGCGTCTAACAGACAAAAAGTGTTGTGTTTTTTTATGTAATGCTCCCTCGAAAACCGCTTAATCGCCTATTTTATAAAATATTCAAACACATGCTTTTGGATTGACAATAATTGCTATATTTGCAGCCCTTTTCCAGCGGTTTATTGTGTGAGGCAAAGGATTGATACAGATACACATTTGTCAAATAACCATCTCTTATTTGTACAGCTGAGACACACAAACAGGTAAGATACAAAGTTTACTTTATGTCTGAAGAGACTAAAAATGTTCAGGAGAACGAGGAAGTGAAAACTCCCGCTACTGAAACCACCACCGAAGCAGCTCCCGCTGCCCCAGCTGAAGAAACAGCAACTGCGGTTGCCGAAGAAGCAGCTACTACCGAAACAGCAACTCCTGCTGTAGAAGAAACCACAGAATTTGATTGGGAAGAATTTGAATCAGGAAGCAAGGGCTTCACGAAAGAAAAATTCGCGCAATTAGAGCAAATGTATGCCGATACATTAAACTCATCTGTAGAGCATGAAGTAGTTACCGGTAAGGTAGTTGCCATGACAGATAGAGAAGCGATTATCGACATCAACTCCAAATCTGAGGGTGTTATTTCACTCAACGAATTCCGCTACAACCAAGACCTAAAAGTAGGCGATGATGTAGAGGTATTAGTAGACAAGCAAGAAGACAAAAACGGTCAATTGGTATTGTCGCACAGAAAAGCACGTTCTATTCAAGCATGGGATCGCGTAAATGGTGCCTTCGAAAACGAAGAAATCGTTACCGGTTATGTAAAATGCCGCACGAAAGGCGGTATGATTGTAGACGTGTTCGGATTAGAGGCCTTCTTACCTGGTTCTCAAATCGACGTTAAGCCAATCCGTGATTACGACATTTATGTCGATAAAACGATGGAGTTCAAGATTGTTAAAATCAATCATGAATTCAAAAACGTTGTTGTTTCTCACAAAGCGCTTATCGAAGCGGATCTTGAAGAACAAAAACGCGAAATCATCGGCAAGCTTGAGAAAGGTCAAGTATTGGAAGGTGTGGTTAAAAACATCACAAGCTACGGTGTCTTCATCGACCTTGGTGGCGTAGATGGTTTGATCCACATTACCGATTTGAGCTGGAGCCGTATCAACCACCCATCAGAGGTGTTGGAACTCGACCAAAAACTCAACGTGGTTATTTTGGACTTCGATGAGGCCAAAACTCGTATCCAACTTGGATTGAAGCAATTGCAAGCACACCCATGGGATGCTTTGGATGCTGAATTGAAAGTGGGTGACAAAATCACTGGAAAAGTTGTCGTTATCGCTGATTACGGTGCTTTTGTAGAAGTATTGCCCGGTGTTGAAGGTTTGATTCACGTGAGTGAAATGAGCTGGAGCACACACTTGAGAAGCGCGCAAGACTTCGTTAAAGTAGGTGAAGAAGTAGAAGCTGTTATCTTGACATTAGACCGCGAAGAGCGCAAAATGTCACTTGGTATGAAGCAATTGTCTCCAGATCCATGGACTGACATTACTACAAAATATCCAGAAACATCCTCTCATAAAGGTACCGTTCGCAACTTCACCAACTTTGGTGTATTTGTAGAATTGGAAGAAGGTATCGACGGCTTGATTCACATCTCTGACCTTAGCTGGACAAAGAAAGTGAAACACCCATCTGAATTCACCACTATTGGTGCTGAGTTGGAAGTTATCGTCCTTGAAATCGATGTAGAAAACCGCAGATTGAGCTTGGGACACAAGCAAATCGGTGAAAACCCATGGGAAAACTATGAGGCGGTATTCGAAGTTGGTTCTGTCCACACCGGTACGGTAAAAGATGTGTTTGACAAAGGTGCAAATATCTTCTTTGATACATTTGGTATCGAAGGATTTGCCCCATTGCGTCACATTCAAAAAGCAGATAATTCAAACTTGAAAGAAGGTGAAAACACCGAATTTAAAGTGATTGAATTTAGCAAAGAAGCCAAGCGCATCGTAGTTTCTCACACACAAATCAACCGCGACGTAACTGCGGGGGAGAAAGCTGAGAAAGCTGCTGAAGACGCGAAGTTGAAGAAAAGTGCAAAAGCCAACATGGCGAAAATCAATTCTTCTGCTGACCGCTCTACTCTTGGTGACATCGACGCTTTAGCTCAGCTAAAAGCTGATATGGAAGAAGAAGAAAACAAAGGCAAATAATTATTTGCTCTAGTTTCTAAAAATAAACCCTCGCTTCGGCGGGGGTTTTTTATTTTTGGCGCACAACTAATACCATATACACTCTCATGCTCAAACCCATTATTGAAGGTTTACGAAGCAACCGCTGTTTTTCCATAAATCCGGAATTAATCTCCATACATATACCTAAGACCGCGGGGAGTTCCTTTTTGGAAATATTGCGTCAGCAATACGGCTGGCAGCTCAAACACATCTACAAACGCGAAGAATTGCGCGACTTCAGAAAACCAGAGCCCTTTCTCACACACAAGCCGTTTGTTAAAGCCGTGCATGGACACATTCCTTTAGCTTTACCTGCATGGCGCGAATTGTACCCTAATGCTAAGTGGATAACTTGGCTTCGCCACCCTGTAGACCGCGTTGTTTCTGCCTATTACCATTGGCAGCGCCCCATAGACCACCGCGACCCCAATCACCAAGTGTTTATCGAAAAACAACCCACACTCCTAGCCTTTGCAGAAATGGACGCATTCAAACGCGGCGTGCAGATTTATCAAACCATTCTAAATCAAACCCAACCGGAAGACTTTTTCTTTGTGGGGCAAATGGAGCTTTTTAATGAAGACGTTCAGCGATTGGGGAAACTATTGCATTGGAAAAAGAACATCAAACTGATTAAAACCAATGTCAATCCAGCGAAACAAAACATAAGTCCCGCCGAGCGGCAGGCCCTAGAGGAGTTGCTTCGCGACGAGATAAAGCTCTGGAGAGCATGGACAGATACACATTGTGTGAAATAATAAGAGCGAGATGTGTTTCCACTTCTCCTTATATTTTACTCACCCCACCTACCCATTGGGGTTCAAAAAACAACTGATTTTTTTTACCTTTTTTGTTCTTTTACTCAAGTACGACCGTTGGTTTTTTTAATGCGCTGCATCGTGTGAAATCAGAACCGACTATCTCAATATTGAGATGCTTAGTGAAATCCAAAAAAATAAAAACAATGTGGAGGGTGGATGTACATATTTGAACTTAAATTGTTTTCAAAAAACAGCTTGGATATACGCAGCAAACGTATTACTTTAGCATCACCGTGATAGCCTCCAAAAAAACATATCATTTCCATGGGTTCTACCGTCTTCTCAAAGTCACAAGCCGCAACATACAAACCCAACACCCGGACGGCAGTTTTGAAAAGGTGGAATTTGATTGTTGGGAACAAAAAAACTACGACCGCAACGATACGGTGGTGGACAGCGATTGGTACACCGAGCGCAACAGCCCCAGCCCCTCGGGCAGCGAACCCACCGACCCCGATGAACGTGCCGCCTGGTTGGCCGCCCACCACTACAACACCCCACAGATACTGAAATTGGACGTATTTGGCCGCTCCTACCTGATGCAGGACGACAACGGCAGTTACAACGGCAGCCAAATCACCCACGACCGCTACGATACCACCTTTTTCCTCGATATAGAAGGCAAGCAGCGCAGCTATACCAACGCTCTGGTGCAGGAAACCAC
>JAIULY010000078.1 GCA_022565875.1 Schleiferiaceae bacterium
AAGTGATTTGCGATGGAGTAAGATTTTACAAATTTGCAACATTTTAGGGGTCACCTGTTCCCAATAATTGGGATTTGATGACAAATATGTTATTGAGAACTGCACCAATAGCGGCGTAGGTTCTCACTTTACCGTAAACAACCTTTCAGAGCAACTGATAGCGCAATATGAGTCCCAAACCAAGCACTTAAAGGATGAAATTGAATTTTTACGGGGGATATTGGGTAAGTAGGTTCAAAATTATACCAATGGGTATTGCATCCACCTTTTCATAAATTGGCCTTTAGCATTGCAACTTGCTATTGTCTACCAATACTTCACAAGCGCAACTTTCAGAAGGAGTTTTTGCTTTTTTTGAAGAAGTATCAGGTGAATTATGACGAACGCTACCTATGGGATTGATTGGCGCACCGTTGGTGCTTGGGGGATTCGTGCCATACATTTTTCATAGCCCTAATAGGCTATGCTTTTGATTGCCAAACCTTTGGTACTCGGGGAATCCAAAAATCTCCTGCATGACTAAAAAGCGCCAAGGGCGTGTAATCAGTAGCCTTGGGTGAAGCCCAAGGTTGACAGCATTCAGACCTTTGTGAAAGCACCAACGGTGCGCGATAGTAATTTTCAATTTTGACAATGACCTTAAACAGTTGTCCGCCATTACCAAAGATGCACCCTTTCAGTAGAAGCGCATGTTTATTAATGACCGAAAAAATAGCTAAAAGCGCAACTGCCGATGAACTTATGTTGGTTAGATTTTTTTTTAAATCCTTTCGAAATCCAATCAAAATAATAATGATTACTCCGAGCGAAATAACCAGCGATTCCTTCAAAGAAAAGTGATCTTTCAGGTTTAATGCTGTGTTAGTAACCTGAAAACCAAACACCAACAAGAAAAAGGAAACTACAAAAAGCAGCAGCACTAGTACACGTTTGTTTTTCATATTGTCTCTATTAATTTGCAATATCACTGGTTATTTTCAAAAAAACAACCTCTGGCCGTAGCGCAACGTGTGCTTTCTTTTTCCTTTAGCTCGTGCTCGCGGCTGCTTGATTGGGTTTACTTCACCTTTTGAGTGAGGGTAGCTTGTTGTTTGGGCAGTGCATCAAACGCATTAGCTTGCAACACCCCAAATTTCGCGACCACCGTGAGTGGCTTAGTTTTGCATGAGAAACGACGGCTCCCCCTTACACGAAAAAATTTGCTTGTAGTAGGTGTAGCCTAAATGCAGTGGTGTTTGTGAGCACAATTAAAAGCCAAACCTCACGTGATTAGTCCATTATAGATTATCGGCTCTTAAATTAACAAAAGCTGTATATTTACCCCATGCTATCAGCAACTATTTTGTCTGTATAAAAGTCGCCTATGACAACGAGTATTGGCAAGTTAGAAAAAGTATTTTCACCATACTGACAAACAAATGGGTACCTCTACAAACACCTTCAGGTTTTTAGTTCTGTCTATTTTGGCATTTTTGGCTTTCTTCGGCACCGGCGTACAGGCTCAAACCAAAGATTCCCTACTTGCAGTATGGAATGACGAAAAGCAATCTGATTCGATAAGGGTTGAGGCTTACAAGGCGTACATTTGGGATTGGTATCTGTTTTCAGACTTAGATAGTGCTTTAATCTTATCTGAAAAGCTATTTGATTTTGCTCAAGCAAAGCAGTTCCCAAGAGCTGAAAATCAAGGTAATATGTTTAAAGGAATTGTTTATAATGTATTAGGCAACCTCGAAGAAGCCTTACCCTATTTTCAAAAGTCGCTAAAGGGGAGTCAAAAAATAAATGATCTTTGGGGAGAATCTGAAATCCTTATTTGTTTGGGTGTATTTTATGATGATCAAGGAGATTACCCGAGCGCTTTAGAATACTACAACAAAGCATTATTGATTGACGAAGCCCTTGAAAACTGGGGGGGAATGGCAATGAGTTTAAATAATATTGGCAACATTTTAGCTATTCAAGATGAGCTAGAGCGAGCGCGTGAGTATTACGAAAGAGCCCTTTTCATAGACGAAGAACTTGGCGTAAAGCAAGGTATCGTATCAGCCTTAATAAACATTGGTTCAATAGACTTATCATTAGACAAAACAGATGACGCCATCAAAAATCTTGAACGCGCTCTTGCTATAAACAACGAAATTGAAGATTTAACCGGGCTAAGTTTTATTCTTTTTAGTTTAGGAAATGCCATGTCGAAAACAGGAGAATCAACCAAGGCTTTGGAATACTTTGAAAGGGCCCTAGCAGCGACTGAAAAAGGGGGAAACAATATTGACAAACCCAAAGTATTAAATGCCATTGGAAATTACCATAGAAAGGGGGGTAATTACAAACTTGCGCTAAATATCTGTAAAGAAAGCTTAATTTTATCTCAAAAGACGGGTTCGTTAAATTCCCAAAAAGAGGCTCATTACTGTTTATATTCTTCTTACAAACAACTAAACAACTCTAGTGAAGCGCTCCTTCATCTAGAGCAAATGATGCAATTAAAGGACAGTATTTTCAATGAAGAAAACACGAAAAAACTCACTCGCATTGAAATGCAGTACGACTTTAAAAGAAAAGAGGCGGCCATACAAGCAGAACAGGAGAAAAAAGATGCTATTGCAGAACAGAAATTAAAACAACAAACAATGGTTCGAAACGGCTTCATTGGTGGGTTTGCTGTGGTGCTCATTTTTGCTGGTGTGTTTTTTAATCAACGCAATAAAATAGGTAAAGAAAAAGCGCGCAGCGAAGAACTCCTATTAAACATTCTTCCCGAAGAAACCGCGCAAGAGCTCAAAGATAAAGGCAGTTCGGACGCGAAGCTAATTGCAAAAACATCAGTCTTGTTTACAGATTTTAAGGGATTTACAGAAATGAGCGAAAAACTATCTCCCAAAGAACTTGTCAAAGACCTCCACGAATGTTTTTCAGAATTCGACCGTATTTGTGAAAAATATGGAATCGAAAAAATCAAAACCATTGGTGATGCCTATATGGCAGCTAGCGGATTGCCAAGTCCTAGCGCCACACATGCCGTAGACATAGTCAAAGCAGGACTCGAAATGGCCGCATTTGTGGAGATAGGCAAGGCAAACAAAAAGAAACAGAACTTACCTTTTTTTGAAATACGCATAGGGGTGCATACAGGACCCGTTGTTGCGGGAATTGTAGGAATCAAGAAATTTCAATATGATATTTGGGGGGATACTGTGAATACCGCTGCAAGAATGGAATCTTCTGGAGCCGTGGGTAAGGTCAACATCTCTCAAAGTACTTACGACATCATCAAAGACATGCCACTATTTAGCTTTGAGAGTAGGGGTAAAATCGCTGCAAAAGGAAAAGGAGAAATACAAATGTGGTTTGTCCAATTAAACCACGACAATACAACAAGCTAATCCCACTATTCTAACATTTAGCAAGCATAGCTGCAGTATTCTAAGTTTCAACTTTGAGCCCCCTCCGAAAAGTCCCTTTCTGCCAAAGGCTGACTTGTTGGGAGATTTTCGAATCCTCACTAACAATTAGTTAGCTCCGGTCCAAAAATCCCCTCCGCGTCGATTTTGATTGAAATCATCCTTTTCGGAGCAGACTCAACTTAAAGCTAATGGAATAAATCCAAACCTCGAATCATTTTCCATTTGTCATCACTGAAATTTTTGTAAACTTGCGATTTCAAATTTTTTATCGGCAGTATTCTATCTTTAAAGTTAAAAAATACGATGAACAAATCAATTTTAGTACCCATTGATTTTACTATAGTTACAGAAAATGCATTGGTATATGCGATCCCTTTAGCTGAAAAGCTGCATGCTTCTATTATGCTTTTAAACTTTGTAAAAACAGCTAAAGAAGTGGAACCATCCACAAAATTGCTGAAGGGACTCCAAGAGAAATACGAGAGTAGCGGTATAGAAATTACTGTTCATGCGGTGGAAGGAGGGATAAAAGACATGGGAAGTTTTGCCGAATCCCATAATGCTGGCTTGATTGTTATGGGCACGCACGGCCTTAAGGGTTTACAATATTTAGTGGGCAGTAAAGCGCTCGGGGTAATTACCAACTCAAGTGTGCCATTTGTTGTTGTGCAAAACTTACCCGAAAAAATATCCTTTTCGAATATTGTTGTACCCTTAAACTTTTTGAGTGAGGAAAAAGTAGTTTTGGGCTCGGCGTCAAAATTTGCAAAAGCCATTGGCGCGAAAATGCATGTATTTGCCGCTAGCTTTGATGATGAAATCCTCAATGGAAAAGTACAGTTAAACCTGAGTTTCGCAAAGCGTTTTTTGAGAGACAAAGAGATCGAACACACCATACAAGAAGCAGCGGGAAAGAAACCTTTTGAGGACGAGATTATGGACTTCACAAAAGTGGTACAAGCTGATATCATTGCATTAGTGAATCATCATGAAGACGGCTATAAAAACTTATTTGGTAAAAATTTCGACCAAAACATTTTGACAAACAATCAAAATATACCCGTTTTTATTTTTTCCGGTAAGAAAATAGCAGACCTAAGGGATATTTTCATGATGTTCTCTTAACCTAAAATGAATATGTATTTGGAAGAGCTTTGCAAAAGAACCTATGCCTATTGGATTGATTTTTTCAGGAATAATTTGGGGGACAACCTCAGGTACCATTCGGTGCAGCATACTGTAAACGTGTTTCAGTCTTGTATAGAAATCGGTAAAGCTGAGGGGGTCAGCACCGATGATTTGCACATGTTACAGTTGGCTGCAATTTTTCACGATGCTGGATTTTTAAACAATCCGTTGGACCATGAAATTGAAAGTTGTAAAATTGCAGAGGGTTACTTAGCACAAAATCATTTACCCCTGACAGATCGTCAAAAGATATGCGAAATGATTCTGGCGACGAAAATCCCACAACACCCCACCTCAAAACTAGGTGAGATTTTATGTGATGCCGATCTTGCCTATTTGGGCACCACACAATATGAAGAGAATGCATCGCACTTGCGGCAAGAGCTATCGCTTCATGGCAAAAACTTTACAGATGAACAATGGATACAAATACAGATATCATTTCTAGAACAGCATTCATTTTTCACACGGTATGCCACTGAAAAATTCACTCCTAACAAAAGCAAACACCTTCAACGCTTAAAGTCCCAAATCGGAAGTGGCGGGCATTCACCTACTGCTTAACCACCTAACTTGAGGAGATTCGTATGCTATTTGTTTTTGAATCGCTATTTGGTGATTTGCCATTATAGTGGGTGGGCTAAAAAATGCTGAATTCTTGTAGTAAGCTATTTATCTCAGAAAACCAGCTTTTCCAATAAATATACACAACAAAGGTCTAACACGTATCTATGAAAGGCGATTTTTGGGTGCTATTGCACACCAAAAACGCATTTAAAATACGGACAAAAAATCTGTTTTACGTTCTACAATTTCACCAATTTCACCTGTTCAAACCAATCGTCACCAACTGCGCGCAAAATATAATTCCCAGCCGGTAGCCCCTGGAGTTGTAGGTGTTGGTTAGTTGTGTTTGCAGGCAAAATCATATCGTGCACCATCCGTCCATCAAGCGTCCAAATAGAGAGATACGTTTCTGCTGCTCTCATCGGGTGAATTACCATGTTTACTTCGCCGCTACTCGGGTTGGGAGATAGTTGCAACCGATGCAATACTGGAATCTCAAAATCAATGCTATTGGTTTGGATGTAATGCTCTGCCAACACGGCTGGCGACTGGTATTTCCCTGGAGCAAAGGGCATAAAAGCTGTGCGCCATGTCGTATCTGATTCTTGATACCAATGCAACTCTTGGTTGTAAATGGCTAATGCATTTGCGAAAGCTACAGGACCTAAATGTGCAACAGGCTGTGAAAGGTGTAAAGAAAAAGATGCCATTTGCGAATCATGACACACTTTAACTGCGGCATGCGCATTCAAACCTGATTTTTTATTGGATTGTGGGGCTGCCAACTGCACTAGCAACGGCTTGGAAGACAAGGGTAATTGTAGCAAACCACTTTCATAGGTTACAGTTGTTGCTTCGCCCCAAGCATCAACACCGGAGAGATACCAAGCTGAATCAGCCGCTAATTCGTATGGCAATGGGGTGAGCACAACGGATGTATCGTTGCCATTCACAGGTCGCCAAGCAATCAGATGTGTTTGACTGCCTGTACTATCGCGCAAGGCATAGATGTAAGCCGCATCACTTTCTGAGACAACAGCATCAAAATACAAATGCCCCATACGGTTTTGCATGGCTTCTACAGCCACGAAAGAACGCTTTTTAGTAAAATTAAAATTCAAGGACTCTGTCAACCCCGATCTATCGTGATTCATGGGCTGTTGTCCGGGATTCAACGGCACATTTGCATAAAAAAACCAATCTGCTCGAGACACGCCCATTCTACTCAACCAAAAAAGACCGCGCAAGGCATAAACCGCTTGCTCAATTGCCGTTACAGCTTCAGAATTAATGGTGAACTCATTCGAGCTCGGCGAATCCCAACCCCATTCTGTTACGATAACCTCTTTTCCTGGCATATTTTGGTCGCGGTAGCGAATACCGGAAAAAACACCGCGCATCCCCGACTCGGGGTGTTCTGGATGTACGGCCAACCGAACACCAGAATCGTTTCTTACATAACTATAAACATGTAAATTAACGCCATCGAGATAAGGGGCCGCGGACTGAGGTAGTTTGGTTCCGATATAATTTTTGATTACTCCCGTATTTCCTGCCACCTCATTAAACGCCTGAAGGGCGCATGGAAATACCTTTAATTGAGGATCTGATTCTTTTAATCCGCGCGCCATACCCTCCAAAATCAGGCTATAGGTAGAATCGCTGTAGTCCCAGGGCTCGTTGCCAACCTCAACTGCCTCAACTAAGTTTTCGTTTGAGGGTCCAAAAACACTTCCAAATGCCTGCCCCAATTTGAAGCCCGATTCGTAAGCACTATCCCATCGCGATTCGGCAAAGCGATCAAAAGTATAGGTGGCATTGGGCGTAAACCCAACGCTTTTCCAATCGGCATATTCTTGTGTCCAGCGCGTCCATTGGTGACGCACTTGCGTATTATTGGGGTCGTAATTTGGAATATTATCGGGGTCGTCTGTATCCCAATGGATGTTGTGATAATTGCGGGCATTGGCAGCCACATGGCGAAACAATTGCGCGCCTTCATCAGCCCCCTGTCTGTCGAGGCGCTTGTTTGTTCCCCACGCCCAAACAGTGTTCACACCAAAAATTTCAGAAAAGCTTTTTTCTTGTGACACAGGAGCGGGCGGTGGACCAAAATTGCCGTATTTATCAAATACCGTTATCTCTTGAACGGCGGCTTTTTTGAAGTTCACATCGATTAAGCTATTTTCCAAACGCACAAACCGCGCAGGCGTAATTTCGGGCAATAAGATATTCTGTGGATCTAATCGTGAAGGGTCCAATACAGCCACCTCAACCAGACTATCCAAAGACGTACCCACCAAAAGACGAGCGCTTAATGCATTTCCAGTTCCATTAAAATGGCGTGTGCGTATCCAAGACACCTCCTTTACTTCGCCTAAATCTACCGTAACAGACTCACGCAAAGGGGCGCTGTAGGCTGCAATTTCTTGGATTGCAAACGGAGCGGACGCAACTACATCTATGGAAACCACATTCAAGAGCTCTACCACAAACCGCTGATTGCCGGACATCCCCACAGGGTAAGTTACAATTATGGAATCACTACCACTACTGCGGACGATAAGTGAGATTGGTTGTGTAAAGTTATTTCTAAAACGCACGGAAAGCCTATGGATGGGTACATGGGGCAACGGCAGGTGGTACCATGCTGTTTGTGTTGCCGTGTCAACTGGAATCGATGGCGTCATATTGCCCCAATTGCCGTCTGTTGCTTGGGCAACAGCAATGTTACCCGAGGCGACACCACCAAGGCCGAGCAACACATTTTGATCGGGGTTTGCGGCAAAGGCATCTGGCAATGGATTATTGCTGACCCAACCGGTAGAAAAATTGTTATCAATGACCAACATGGGGTCATTAGCTACAGGATTGGCCACAGAAGTAGCGAAAACGGCAGCGTTTGCAGAAAGGGAAGGATACAATCCGGCATCGTTATTCCAAATTACAGGCTCAGGGGCAGGCGGAGGAAGAACGGCAAATACCTCAATTTCAAAAAGTGCACCTTTCTTAAAGTTTTCTTGCACCAAGACATGGCTTACGCGAATAAATCTCGCGGCCACAGGGTCCTGTAAAACAGTTGTTTCATAGGCTACAGCTAATGGATTGAGGGAGGCAACCAAACTAAGACTTGCCAACTCCTCTCCTATTAGCAACTTTGTTTCCACGGCATTATTGCTACCCGCAAAATGCTTGGTCTTGATTTCCTTTACAAAATAGACATCTCCTAGATCAAGGGTAATAAACTCTTCCGCAGGGGCTTCGAGTGCACCAATCTCAAACACGTAAAAACTACCATTACTGATGAGTTTCAACAGTATTACGTTTTCCACGTCCGTTACAAAGCGCGCATTGCTGAAGTTTTGCGACGTTGTGTACACAAAATCAATGGAATCACCAGAAGCTTTGTACATGCGCAACACCACATTATCCTGCATCCCCCCCAAACGCAAACCAAGCGTATGAATGGTTTTTGGGATTGTTAGTGGCACTTGCATTTCTGCCACCCCATCCACAGGATGCAGCGTAGGCGTTGCTGTATTGATATTGCCATCCAAAGCCGCTGCTAATGCAACATTAGAGTTACAAGACAGCGGACAGTCCAGCAAAATATTGTGGTACGCGTTGCTAAAGAAATTGGACGGAAAAGGATTGTCAGAAACCCAAGAAGTGTTTAAGTTGCCATCTATGGCATTGGCAATACTAGAATTGTTTGCGGTAGAACTGCTCGAAAGCGTGCCATTGACCACAAAAAGCGAGTCTGACTGCGCCCATAACCCATTCACAAACAGTAGTAATAGCGTAGTTATCACATACGAATATCCCTTTTTCATATTTTAAAGATTTTAAAAATGACCCCCAATAGATTTGTAGCTGCTAATAAAAGCAAATTTAATTAATACACAAAACTAACTGAATATAGTGAAGGGGGCTATGAGCATAGTCATGTATTGGAGAGGCGCAAGTCATAAATGGGTTTAGGGTGGTGGGGATTTTGGTGCATCATGTGTGTAGTGGAGTTTGTAGTAACCCTGAAAAAGCCAAAAGTTGTATTTAATTCAAAATAGTAGGGATTATTTGAAAAAAGGGTGCCGTTTTTCACCAAGGATTATTAGAAGGATAGGATAAATCAGCCAAAAAGCAAACATTTGACTAGAATAGAAGATTGATTTCTGTACATATGCAAAAGAATAAACACTGGCTAAAAGTAGCAACCTATAGATATATATCAATCCTTTATACAACGTACGGAAAATCCATAAGCACGCCCTTCCGTTGAGCTGCTTGCAGTATTGCTTTGAAATTGAAGACTACGTGAACTTGTATTATTTACAGAACTACTCCAATAATGACCATTATCCCCCACTGAACTTATTGAACCAGTTACGATGAAACGATAACCTGCTGCGGGTAATTTTAAGGGTGAATTAAAGGCCCCAAGGCTATTATTCTGGCTCCAACTAACGCGCTCCAATAAAAGTTCTGCCTCCGTGGGCAAACGGTAGCCATTTGGACATGGGTTATTTACACCATTTACTCCTTGCCACAAAGTTGAGTTTTGTGGACTACGCCAATCAAATGGTGTATTTGGGTTGAGAATAAATTGACCGTTTATGGGTTGATTTGTACTACTCAAATTGGTTGTCAGACCTGAGCTACGACATTGGTGACCATCACTTGCTCGACCCCATTGGTATAGATTTCCGAAGCTACTTGTATCTGCGATTGATGTCGCAACGCGAGAAGCACCTAAATTTCTATCCATCCAAATTTTTCCTGTTGCTGGATTAATAACATCTATAATTGGCGTTTGTATTGAGTTGCAATAAATTGAGTTAACAGGGTAATGAGGTTGAGCAGGAGTTACATTTACATTTATGATGCAATTTTGCCCACCCACAGAAACACCAAATGAGGCAGTACCAGCTGTTGAGGGGGTTCCCGAAATAAGAAATGTAAAAAAACCGCTACCATTAGCAAAGATGCTCGCATTAAGATTCGCAATTAGACCTAGTACCCCAGTTGAAACAACTGTTAGCCCAGTGAAACCACCTCCATTACCACCTGCATAAGGCACCTGAAGGAATGCCCCAATAATTGCCTGTCCTTCTGAGATAATTGTATTAGTTGAAGCTGAATCACAATGTAAGGCATCGATTAGACCAACAGTTTGTCCATTGGTGCCACAGCATTCATGCCAAGTACCATTAAAATAGTAGTTGGGACAACCAGAGGTAAAATTAAACACCATTAAGCCATCCGCTGGGTCAAAAATAGAATCTCTCTGCGCTGTGGTCATTCTAGGCAATAGAAAACCTTGACTAATCGAGTTAACCTCTAATTTTGCTGAAGCTTCAGGATTAGATGTTCCGATCCCAACAATTCCGCCGTTATTATATATATTACTACTGTTAAGAACCCATTGAGAACCGTCCCAGTAAGGTGTATTTCCAGCAGCACCTCCATTTGTCAACAAACCACTTATTCCCTGAGGACCTGGTAAACCGATAGGACCTGGGGGACCAGGTAAACCGATAGGACCTGGGGGACCAGGTAAACCGATAGGACCTGGGGGACCAGGCAAACCCATAGGACCTTGAGACCCTGGTAAACCTATAGGGCCTTGTGGACCAGGAATTGAGCTCCCACTAGTTTCCGAAAAAAAAGCGTAAGGCACACTTAATAATTGACTTATTCCTGATATGCTATAATTTACACCACCATTAGGGTCAGTTTCTGTTTTCATAAAGTAGGGCCCATTTGACCAATCAATAGCGGAAAACATTCCTGAAACAACTACTCCGGTGCCAATTTCCAAACTTATTAGACCATTGGCATTAGTGCTAGAAATATGACTTTCGACGAATACTACAATCCCATTAACAGACCCTTGCAAAATGGAAATACGGGTATTAATAATGGAAGAAGCAACTAAATTATCATTCCCATCTCTTATAATGGCTTGATAACTCATTTTTTCAGGAGACTGCGCAAAAAGATTTTGTAAAATCAGAAGTAAGCAGAGAACAACAAGCTTTGTAGGCATAGTATTTCGAATTCATTGTTAATAAAGTGACTGTTTAGAATCAACTAAAAAAAATAGAATGAGAGAGGGTCCATATTTAAAAAACTAGATGACTTGCAAATGAACTGTTTTGTCGTAATGCTAAAAATACTAGCAAACTGAAAATTTTCAAATAAATGTCAAAAAGATATTTTTTTATTATGATATTTTACGTCAAAAAAAATAATTTTATCTCAAAAAACTTAAAAGGTGTGAATTATCGCTGAGTGTAGTTATTGAATAAATTGGATGTTTTTAATCAACGTATTACTTTTTTAGTGCATGGGCATTTAGGACTAAAAAAAGACGCAAAAACGACATCAAGTCTTTTTGGAACGGAAATCTTAGTTTGAACCTCTCTAACTATATTGGCCGAAATTTCTGCTACGGCAATTTGACCTAAACTATTGCCAAACTTAGCCTCAAATTGAACTTTAAACTCCTCTAAATTTGAAACTCTATATTCAATTGCTCCAATTCCTCCAATAAAGTGAGTTTTGTCATTCACTTTATTAAACGCAATACATTTTTTGGAAAAAGGATTATATCGATTATTCCTCACTTCTTTAGTGTTATTGTAAGTGTTAACCTTAATTGCATTTGTATCACCAGTCATAAAGTCATTGTACCAATTACCATTTAAATTTATTGAATGATAAAATAACTCAATCGTTATGTTATCATTAAAATATTTCCTACCAAAAGCAAAAATTTCATTTTCTAATGAACTATCCAAATTACTGTTTGTCATAACATCTTTAATTAAAGTCTTAAATTCTATTTGACTTATTGTTGTTACCTCTCGTTCTAATTTAATTGGCTCAAAAACATAAACCCAGTCGTCTTGCAATGTAACTTGGCTTGGAGCAATCATATAATCGTTTACCAAAACCCCGCCTAAAAATTGACAAAGCAACTCACTAATTGTACTACTATTTGCTGAAAGAGAATCTCCTACTGGAATTGAAGGCCTTTGGAAATTAAAAAAAAACGGTGTTCCGTAGGGAAAAGGATTGCATTTCTTACCATAACCAAGGTCAGCACAAATGTCTTTTTGTGAAAACTTTTGATCAAATATTACAATTTTGTTTTTGCAGGATCCAAAAACCAAAACACTAATCAATAAAAGGATTATTCTTTTCATGTCAAGACCATTTAAATGATGATTAAATTCAAATCTAAATCCTTATTTAGGAGAAGAACTGATTGAATACGGTTTCCAAAAAAAA
>JAIULY010000079.1 GCA_022565875.1 Schleiferiaceae bacterium
ATCCGTATAATTTAAGTTGCACAATTTCAGGGTTTTAAATTTGTGGTGCTTTCATTTTCGTTCCTGTAGTAGCGGTCAGGTTTTATATACGCTTATTTCCAAATGCCTTACATTTTTGGTGATATCCGTATAATTTAAGTTGCACAAATTCAGAGTTTTAAATTTTTGATGCTTCCGTTTTTGTTCCTGTAGTAGCGGTCAGATTTTTATATACGCTTATTTCCAAATGCCTTACATTTTTGGAGATATCCGTATATTTAAAAAGGGGTAAGCGACACCTCCATGAGCCTTACATTTTTGGTGATATCCGTATACTACCAACACCCTATTAGCTATTATCCAGTCAACTTATGCTCTAAAATGTCCATTTGGTGACTTCTCCTTGAATTTTGCGCAATGCTTCCTTATTTTTTAGAGGTGCAAATGAAGCGCTCCATGCAGTCCTAGAACAAACAGCGACCAACCCTCTAACGAAATCGGATTAAAATTAAGATTTTTATTGAAAATTAAACATAATTTTTATTGTTTTCCTTTGAGAATGGTTTTAATCAAAATCGACGTGTGTAGCCGTTTGGCGTCGGGTTTAACTAATTGTTTACCAGTAGTAAAAAAGCCATCAACAAGTCAGCCTTTGGCAGAAAGGAACGCTATGGAGCAGATTCCGTTTTTACCCTTCAGCAATATGGTAAAACCTCCTAGAATGAATATACCACCGCAGTATTTTATTACGGTATGTCTCTAGCGCCCTAGCTTGAAAAATCATCTTGCCATGCATTATAAACAGTACTAACGCTCAAGCGCTTTTTGGATAAAATTTAGGGTTTTGGCAGTGGCTCCTGAGCGTTGTAGGGTGTAGTTTTTTGCCGCTGTGGCTGCCTTTTTAAGGTTTGCGGGATGCGAGAGGAGCGCTTCGTATTGTTGTTCAAACAGTGCCTTTTGATCGACGCAAAAGCCTCCGCCAGCTTCAATTAAGCCAATGCCTTCGGGGAACGCTTTGTGATTTGGGCCAAAGAAAACGGGACAACCGTACACGGTAGCTTCTAATAGATTGTGAATCCCGGTGGTAAAGCCACCACCTACAAAGGCCATGTCGCCGTATTGATATACTTGCGACAGTAAGCCAATGTTATCTATAATCAAAACGTGTGCGTTTTCTGCATTTGTGGTGTTGAGTTGAGACCAGCGCACCGAGGTGTTCCCTACCTTTCGCACCAACCTTGTAATGTTTGCCTCATGTACCTCGTGAGGTGCTAAAATTACTCTTGTGTTTTCATCGCGTAATACGCGGTCTAAAAAAACATCCTCATCTGGGGGCCAACAACTACCAGCTATAAAGAGTTTTTTTTGGCCAATAAACTTTTCTACCAACGGAAAACGGGTTGCGGTAGAAGCAATTTTCACCACGCGATCTACTCGTGTGTCGCCTGCAATTGCCACATTGGTAAAGCCATGCTTTTGCAAAAGGGCCATGCTTTTTTCGTCTTGCACAAGAATGGCAAACAAGCGCTGGGCACGTCTTTTTATGAATTGCCCGTAATGGCGCAACAGAAATTGTCCCTCTCTAAAGGTTGCCGATGCGATGAGCAAAGGCACGTTACGCGCGTGAAGTTCGTCGAGGTAATGCAGCCAAAATTCGTAGCGAATAAAAACAGCCACTTCAGGCTGTACAATGTCCAAAAAGTCGCGCGCTGTTTTTCGACTGTCAAGTGGTAAATAGGTAATGACGTCTGCAATGGGGTCAGTTTTGCGCAGTTCATAACCCGACGGCGAAAAAAATGTCAGCCAGATTTTCTTGTTGGGATAGGCCAACTTTACCGCTTCTATAATGGGCTTAGCGGATTCAAATTCACCTAATGAGGCTGCGTGAAACCAAAGATAGGATGAGGCTTCTTTTTTCGATGCAAAGTGCTTTCGCCAATGCTTACGGCCTGCCAGCCATTGTTTTGCTTTGGGTTTGAAAAACGAAGCCAAGACAATAAAAAGCCAGTAGAGCTTAAGGCTAATGGAGTAAAGCCATCGCATCAGAAGTAATAAAATGTTTGGGCGTTTTTGTCGTAGATAGGAATGTGCCACATAAAGCGCAGCCCTGTGTACAAATCGAGTTTTCGGTCTAGGTCAAAGCTTCGGGTGTGGAAATTGTACCCTCGCCGATTATAGGTAAAGCCTTGGATAAACTCCAGTCCTATAGTGAAATTCACTCGTTGTTTGCTGCTTAAATAGGTGTACCCCAACATTTGATACAGCGAAAAACCATTGTGCAGCTGATCGTATCCCTTTCGGTATTCCCCGGCAACGGCGGGCACATCTTTTCCTGGATTATCGATGCGGATCCAACTTTGGGTAAACCCTGCCCCTGCGAGAAATAACGGTCCACTGTTGGCATTGTGTCCCCACTTTGTGAAAATTTTACCAACTTTTGCATGAGCTTGAACCCCTCTCTGAAAGAGATTGACAATAGCGATGTCGCCAGGAGCACCAATGATTTCACCCCGCTGTGTGGCAATGCCACGCAGTAATTGTTCTCTCTCGGTGACAATATTGCCAAAAACAAAGCTACCATCTGCGCCGATTATCCAATGCGAACGGAACTTATACCACAACCCAGCGCCTACATCCGCACTCAAGCCAAAGCGACTCTGTAAATCGCCACCAGGAAGATGGCCTCCCAAATGCGCAGAAATTAAGTAACCATTTACAGCACTATCGCGAACATTGATTTGCGCAAAAATCTGTTTTCCAATTAGTAAAAGGAAAACAAAAAGTATCATTTTTTTCAAAACATCATTTTTACCTACGAGGGCAAAAGTACATTTTTCAAATACAACACCTTTTTGAATTTTGAATGTTTATTTTTGCCCCCCCTATATGAGTTATTGCAAATAGGCAAAGTGGCAGATGGTTTTTTAAATTGTTGCCTTTTTTTGTTGACTAGAAGCCCATTTTTCGATTGATATTTATCATGAATTGGGTTTGTAAAATACTGTACATTTGCCTGATTGAATACTTGAAAGGGGACGAAAAACAACATTTATAGCATTCGCTACATGAAGCAAATCCGCATGGTTGATTTGATCAGCCAATACAACGCCATTAAACCAGAGGTAGACGCTGCTATGCAGCAGGTGGTAAATGATGCCGCTTTTATTAATGGCCCAGAAGTGAAAGCCTTTCAGGCTGAGTTGGAATCCTATTTACGCGTAAAGCACGTAATTCCCTGTGCCAACGGTACCGATGCCCTACAAATAGCTATGATGGCACTTGATTTACAGCCAGGGGATGAGGTAATTACGGCAACCTTTACCTACGTAGCCACTGCTGAGGTGATTGCTTTGTTAAAATTAACGCCCGTTTTGGTTGATGTAGATCCCAATACATTTTTGATAGATCCCACCGCCATAGAAAAAGCCATTACGCCCCGCACCAAGGCAATTGTTCCCGTTCATTTGTTCGGGCAATGCGCAGACATGCATCGAATAATGGAAATTGCTAAAGCCAATAATTTGTTTGTCATAGAAGACACGGCACAAGCTATAGGGTCAAAGTTTTATGAGCCTGGCCATGCTGACGGTCCTTGGCAAAAAGCAGGAACCATAGGTGATATCGGCGCGACATCTTTTTTTCCTTCAAAGAATCTTGGCTGTTTTGGCGATGGAGGAGCTTTATTTACTAATAACGATCAATTGGCCGATCGCATGCGTCGTATCGCCAATCACGGTCAAAGCAAGCAATATTATCACGATGATATTGGCGTAAACTCGCGCCTTGATAGTTTGCAAGCGGCTGTATTGCGAATCAAGCTTCGCCGCTTGAAAGATTACAATCAGTCGCGCAGGATAGCTGCGGCAGCTTATGATGCAGCTTTTGGTGGGCACCCCAACTTGGAAATACCGCAGCGCACTCCTTGGAGCTCTCACGTTTTTCATCAGTACACCCTAAAGGTTATTGGCAAGGACAGAAATGCGTTGCGCGATTTTCTCGCTAGCAAAGATATTCCAGCAATGATTTATTATCCAGTGGCACTCCACATGCAAACGGCCTACAAGGATGACCGTTATTCAAAAGGAGCATTTCCCGTTACAGAGGAATTAGTGGATCAAGTTATTTCATTGCCGATGCACACCGAGTTGGACCATGAGCAGCTCGAGTATATTATCAAACATGTTTTAGAATTTTTAAATCAATAAATCAAAACAACTATGAAAGTAGCAGTTGTTGGAACAGGATACGTTGGGCTCGTTACCGGCGCTTGTTTAGCTGATGTAGGTATAGACGTGGTCTGTATCGATGTAAACGCAGAAAAAATTGAGAACCTGAAAAAAGGTATACTCCCCATTTATGAGCCCGGTTTGGAAGCCATAGTAGAGCGCAACACGCGCAAAGGCCGCTTGAGTTTTTCAACCAATTTGGCGGAAAGTATCAAGGGTGCAGATGTCGCTTTTATAGCGGTGGGTACGCCTCCTGGTGAAGATGGCAGTGCAGATTTGAAATATGTGTTGACGGTTGCTAAAGAAATCGGCGAAAACATGAACGATTACGGGGTAATTGTGACCAAAAGTACGGTTCCCGTTGGTACAGCTATCAAGGTGAAAAAAGCGATTGCTGATGCGTTGGCAGCGCGCAATTCCGAAATCGCTTTTGACGTAGCCAGTAACCCTGAGTTCTTGAAAGAAGGGGCGGCCATCCAAGATTTCATGAAACCAGATCGGATTGTGGTTGGTATTGAAAGCGAACGCGCTCGAGATATCATGGATCGTTTGTACAAGCCATTTGTCCTCAATGGACACCCGGTTATATTTATGGATATCCCTTCTGCGGAAATGACTAAGTACGCGGCAAACGCCATGCTAGCTACGAAAATTAGCTTTATGAATGACATCGCTAACCTGTGCGAAATTGTGGGTGCAGATGTTAATTTGGTGCGCAAAGGCATTGGTTCGGATACGCGTATTGGTACTAAGTTTATTTATCCAGGTATCGGTTACGGTGGCTCTTGCTTTCCAAAAGATGTGAAAGCTTTGGTGCGTACCGCCCGTGAAAATGGCTACGAAATGCGCATTTTGCAGTCTGTAGAAGATGTGAATGAAGATCAAAAATCGGTGTTGTTCAACAAAATCGTCCGTCGCTTTGGTGCTGATTTATCCGGTAAGCGCTTTGCTATGTGGGGCTTGAGTTTTAAACCCAATACGGATGACATGCGGGAGGCGCCTAGTTTGGTGTTAATCGATAAAATCAAAGCGGCAGGTGGTACTGTAGTGGCCTATGATCCTGTTGCTATGAAGGAAGCACGACACATTATTGCTGACGCAATTGATTATGCCAAAGATGAATACGATGCATTAATTGATGCTGATGCATTGTTGTTGGTAACCGAGTGGGCTGAATTCCGCTCGCCAAACTTTAAAATTTTGAAGAAACTCCTCAAGCAACCCATTATTATCGACGGTCGCAATATTTACGATCGCCAAGAATTGGTAGAGCAAGGTTTCGAATATGATGGTATCGGATTGGGGGAACCCAAAACAGCATAACAATAAAATAGCCGGTCAACAGTGCCGGCTATTGTTTTTATAATACAATACGTATGAGCAAAAGGGTATTAATTACAGGTGCAGCCGGTTTCTTGGGGTCGCATCTTTGTGATCGGTTTATCGCGGAAGGCTATCGCGTTGTCGCTATGGACAACCTGATTACAGGCGATTTGAAAAACATTGAGCACTTATTTCACCTCGAGAAATTTGAGTTTTATCATCACGATGTTTCGCGATTTGTGCATGTGGCAGGTGATTTAGATTATATTTTACACTTCGCATCACCCGCTAGCCCGATTGATTATCTCAAAATCCCTATTCAAACCCTAAAGGTTGGCAGCTTGGGTATTCACAATTTGTTGGGGTTAGCCAAATCAAAAAATGCGCGTTTGCTCATTGCATCAACTTCTGAAGTGTATGGCGACCCGATGGTTCACCCGCAAAAAGAATCCTATTGGGGCAATGTTAATCCTGTGGGGCCGAGAGGAGTGTACGACGAGGCCAAGCGTTTTCAGGAAGCTATGACCATGGCGTACCATACCTATCACGGATTAGAAACACGCATTGTGCGTATTTTTAATACGTATGGGCCACGCATGCGCCTAAACGATGGCCGTGTTTTGCCTGCCTTTATCGGTCAAGCGTTGCGCGGTGAAGACCTCACTGTTTTTGGTGACGGTTCTCAAACTCGATCTTTTTGCTATGTAGATGATTTGATTGAAGGAATTTACAGGCTATTGCTTAGTGATTACGCCCAACCAGTGAACATTGGTAATCCAGACGAAATTACCATTAGCCAGTTTGCAGAAGAGATAATTAAGCTGACAGGGACCTCTCAGAAAGTGATTTACAAACCTTTGCCTAAGGATGATCCCACGCAAAGACAGCCCGATATTTCGGTTGCACGTGAAATTCTCAATTGGGAGCCTAAGGTGAATCGTGCAGAGGGTTTAAAAATCACTTATGATTACTTCAAGTCTTTACCAGAAGAAGACCTTTATAAAAAAGAACACAACACCTTCGAGGGGTACATCAAAAAATAAACAACACAAAGAGTTGTTAGGTCTTTTGACCTAGCAGCTCTTAGTACTTCATGCTATGGCAAAAATTTTAATTACAGGCGGTTTGGGCTACATTGGTTCACATACCGCGGTGGCGCTTATTGAGAAAGGACATACCCCGGTGGTGGTAGACAACTTGAGTAACACAAGGATTGATGTACTCGAAGGAATAGAGAAAATCACAGGCGTCCGCCCCGAATTTCACCAACTAGACCTCGCCATAGCCACAGATGTCGCTTATTTGTTTCGCACCCACAATGATTTGGATGGTATCATTCATTTTGCAGCCTACAAAGCTGTAGGGGAAAGTGTTGCGGAGCCGCTCAAGTATTACAACAACAACTTGACATCGCTTATTTACCTACTACAAGAAATCGCAAAAGGTCAACGAGATATTCCGTTTATTTTCAGTTCAAGTTGTACGGTTTATGGTCAAGCCAAGGATTTACCCATTACAGAGGTTGCGCCGGTAGTTCCAGCCGAATCGCCCTATGGCAACACCAAGCAAATAGGAGAAGAAATCATCAAAGATGCCGTTGCGGCCAATGGAATTAAGGCCATAGCGCTGCGATATTTCAACCCCATAGGTGCTCATGAGAGTGCCGCAATTGGCGAATTGCCTTTGGGTGTTCCTCAAAACCTCATTCCTTTTGTAACCCAAACCGCTGCAGGCATTCGCGAGCAATTGTCCATTTTTGGGAATGATTACCCCACTCGTGACGGTACGGCGATACGTGACTACATTCACGTAGTGGATTTGGCCGAAGCACATATCATTGCCGTAGAGCGCTTATTAGCCCAAGAAAACGAATTGCCTTTTGAGGTGTTTAACCTCGGTACTGGTGAAGGCTCTACAGTTTTGGAAGTTGTTGAGGCCTTTGAACGCGTGAGTGGAATGAAGCTCAACTATCGCTTTGCGCCCCGCAGACCTGGGGATGTTATCGCCGCGTATGCCGACACCAAAAAGGTAAATGAAAAGCTTGGTTGGAAAGCCAAACGATCGCTCGACGCTTCTTTGGCTTCTGCTTGGGCTTGGCAACAGCGACTAGGAAAAGATTGATATTCTGAAAATTAAAGGCGTTTTTAGAGGTGAGTTAATAGCTTATCTTTGCGGCGTTTTTCAAAACCGAGTCCATACATATCTTGCAAAAACAACAAATGAACAGAGATTAAAAATTAAGACCATGACCAAGCGCGTGTTGTTAATGATTTTAGATGGTTGGGGAATAGCCAAAGACCCAAAGGTATCGGCGGTGGATTTGGCGCATACGCCTTTTATGGACAGCTTGCCCAAGCAGTTCCCGCACGCCACATTAGAAGCGTCAGGCAGTGCTGTTGGCTTGCCTGATGATCAGATGGGCAACAGCGAGGTGGGGCACATGAATCTCGGGGCAGGGCGCATTGTTTATCAAGACCTTGCGCGAATTAACCTCGCTATTACATCGCGTTCTATTTTTGACAACCCAACACTGTTGGACGCCTTCGCATTAGCAAAAGCTGGAAACAAAAAATTGCACTTTATGGGTTTGGTAAGTGATGGTGGCGTTCATGCCCACATCAATCACCTGAAAGGGCTTTTGACTATGGCGTACGAAAACGGTATCCAAAACTGTTTTGTGCATGCCTTTACTGATGGCCGCGACTGTGACCCACAATCGGGTAAAGGGTTTCTAAATGAATTGGAGTCTCATATGGCGGCCACCACGGGTAAATTGGCAACCGTTGTGGGCCGATATTTTGCCATGGACCGCGACAAGCGTTGGGAACGCGTAAAGAAAGCATATGACGTATTGGTAAGCGGCAAAGGAAGCGAGGCTAGCGCTATTGCTGATGCCCTGCAAGCCAGTTATGATGCCGGAGTTACAGATGAATTTATTGAGCCTATTTGCTTGGATGCCAATGGTTGTATTCAGTCTGGTGACGTGGTGATAAATTTTAACTTTAGGACCGATCGCGGCAGGGAAATCACGCAAGTGCTAACTCAAGAGGCTTTTCCCGATTATGGAATGGCGCCATTAGATTTGCATTACGTAACGCTAACGCGATACGATGACACGTTTAAGAATATCTCAGTAGTATTTGAAAAGCCTAATTTGGACAAAACACTAGGTGAAGTACTGGCCGCTGCTGGAAAAACCCAAGTGCGTATAGCGGAAACAGAGAAATACCCGCATGTAACGTTCTTTTTTAACGGGGGTAGAGAAGTGCCTTTTGATGGGGAAGAGCGAATTTTATGTCCATCCCCCAAAGTAGCCACCTACGATTTACAGCCTGAGATGAGTGCTTTTGCTATTCGCGATGCGATTTTACCTGTATTGACAAAACAATCAGCCGATTTCATCTGTCTCAATTTTGCTAATCCAGATATGGTTGGGCACACTGGAGTGATGGAGGCTGCCATTAAGGCCTGTGAGGTGGTAGATAGCTGTACCGCAACAGTAGTGTCTGCCGCGCTTTCCCACGATTATGATGTAATTGTTATAGCAGATCATGGGAATGCCGATTGCATGAAAAACTCAGATGGGAGCCCCAATACCGCACACACCACCCAGCCGGTTCCCTTTATTTTAGCTACAACACGCCAAGGGGTAACGTTGAAGCAAGGCGTTTTAGGAGACGTGGCACCTACTGTCCTACATCTCATGGGGATCAAACAACCCGAAGAAATGACGGGGACCTCACTCGTGTCATTTTAATACATCACAAACAACAACAAACAGTAGATATAGAAAATGGTAGGAGGTAAAATAATAGCAGTAGATTTCGACGGAACGATCGTCGAAGATCGCTACCCAGATATTGGTAAGCCCATGCTTTTTGCTTTTGAGACGCTCAAGCGCATGCAGGAAGACGGCCATCGCCTAATCCTATGGACCTATCGTTCGGGTAAAAAATTGCAGGAGGCTGTAGATTTCTGCAAGAAGAACGGTATTGAGTTTTATGCAGTGAATAAGAGTTATCCAGACGAGGAAGACGTGATAGATACCTCTGTAAGTAGAAAAATAGCGGCAGATTTGTTTGTAGACGACCGCAATATTGGTGGTTTTCCTGGGTGGGGAGCTGTTTATCAACAATTGAATCCTGCGGGTGCAAATTATGATATGCTTGAAAAGCGCAAAAAGAAACGCGGGTTTTTCCGTTTTTAATAGAGTTAAACAACAGAAATGATTCATTACAAAACCAAAGAGGAAATAGAATTAATGCGCGAAAGTGCCTTGGTGGTTTCGCGTACGTTAGGTATTCTAGCCAAAGAAATAAAGCCAGGAGTTTCCCCATTAGAATTAGATAAGATAGCAGAAACCTACATTCGCGACCAAGGGGGAATACCTGCTTTTTTGGGGCTGTATGATTTTCCAAATACGCTGTGCACTTCTGTAAATGAGCACGTTGTACATGGTATCCCCACGAAAAAACCACTACAGGAGGGCGATATTATCTCCATTGATTGTGGAGTTTTGTTAAACGGTTGGTACGGCGACCATGCCTTTACTTTTGCGGTGGGCGATATTGATCCCGATATGCGAATGTTGTTGGATGTGACTTTGGAGAGTTTGTATAAAGGCATTGATCAATGCGTTGCAGGCAACCGTTTGGGTGATGTGGGTGCTGCTATACAGCAGCATGCAGAGAAACACGGCTATGGGGTGGTGCAAGAGTTGGTGGGTCACGGTATAGGCAAAAGCATGCATGAAGATCCGCAGGTACCCAATTATGGACGCCCTGGAAAAGGCAAAAAGCTGCAAGAAGGACTCGTCATTGCCATAGAGCCAATGATCAATATGGGAACCCGAAGAGTAGTGCAGCTTAAAGATGGTTGGAGTATAGTGACTAAAGACGGATTACCCTCAGCTCATTTTGAACACGATGTAGCCATAGTTAACGGCAAGCCAGAAATTCTTTCTACGTTTGATTATGTTTATGAGGCACTAGGGGAAACGCCACCTGATTTCATAGCAAATCGTTAAATTGAAAAAGCCACTGTTACAGTGGCTTTTTTATTTCTCAGTTGCAATGAAGTCAAAATTGAGCTTGCAATAGGCGATAAATTTGCAGGCATCAAGCTCTTTCATAGCTAGGTCTAGTCGATCGTAGTAAGGTTTTGTTGCGTGGTTAGAGAAGCCGCCCAGCGCCAACATTTCTTTGTCGAAATCATTTTGTAGGGCTATGAGTTCCCTGTTGAGGTTACGCAGACATTGGTAGTGTTTTTCTTTTTGAGCAAGGAATGCACTATCGCCTGAAAGATTTGCGGCTTTGGCACCTTCAAAAATGGGACGCATCTCATCGTGATATGAGTTGGAAATACAATGAAGTTTTCCAAGACGTTCGGCCATCGATAATAAATTCTCATTTGGAGCGTCTACAGAAAAGCACCCGGTAATCAATACCAGTAGTGCAATCACAACTCCCATTCTCCTTAGCATTTGTATTGTCATTGGTGGATTTTGACTTGACAATATTAAGACAAAAAAAAGAGTTTTCCATTTAAAAACGAAAATTTTTCCACAAAAACCTCACAGATAAAAATGTTTGGTCAGGCTCTGATATGCTGTAGTTCGTATATTTCGATTTTCTTCTATGATTAGTAGCTTTTCTTCCCAAGAGTCATGGTGTATCGGCGAAAGCTCTAGTAGCACGCGCTTTACCGGTGCATGGGGAGTGCCTTTTACTTTTGTTAATCGTTTGATGAATAGATGGTTCTCTACAGCTAAACGATTTGAAAGTGCTAGTAAATCAAAGGGTAAAATCAAGCAAATCACGCCAACTTTTGAAATTAACTTGGTCACATGATAAAACAAATCTTCCAAAGCGAGGGTGTCATCCCCATGCCTAGCGGTTTTTCTTTCAGTGTTGTTTGGCGAAAAAGCGTTTCTAAAGAAAGGGGGATTACATGTTATTAAATCATAACATTTGGAGGTATTCAGCTGTGCGAACTGTAAAAAATCACCTTGTATTGGGTGTATTCGGTTGGCCCATGGCGATGCCGATACATTCTTTTGGCACTGCAAGAAACAATTTGGTTCTATTTCTATGGCATCAACAAGAGCATTAGGAAAGCGTTGCGCCAGCATGAGTGCAATAAGTCCTGTGCCGGTTCCGATATCCAAAATGGTTTCTGGGGGTGGGGGGTTCAAATTCGCCCATGCGCCAAGCAGTACGCCATCTGTTCCCACCTTCATGGCACAGCCAGCATGTTCTATGGTAAATTGCTGAAAGCGAAACCAAGTATTTGGCATGACTTAAATTGAATCGCTGTTGAAAGAGATGATTTTGGGGCGGAGTGTCAAAAAATAAAAAATGTTGATAATCCCCAAAATCAAGAATAGGTTATTGTCTAAAATGACGGCCATCACAAAAAGCAAAAAAGTAGCGGCCTCTGTGAGTGTAAAGCGCGTGATTTGTGCGCGTTGCAGGCGCAATAGACGGTCGATAAGTGTTTCGTCGTCGTCTATTTTTTCAAAACCATTTTTGTAAACGACATTCCCCCAGAAATTGAGCGCTAAGGCGGTGCTTGGAGTGGCTAGATGTAGCAGTTGTGTGTAATCAAAATAGAAATCAGCTGAATCGTAAATGAGGTACCAAACAATGATTCCAAAAACAACTTGTACAATAAGCAGCAAGTTGAAGACGGTTTGTAGTGTTTTGGGGTCGTAATGTTGAAACTCTGGGCGCATATTAGAGATACAGATTGATCAAACCTTCGGGTGCGTGAAGGTAAACAATCTTTTGTTCTCTGTCAATGCTATCAATAAATTCGTCAATGGCCGG
>JAIULY010000080.1 GCA_022565875.1 Schleiferiaceae bacterium
CAACGTCGGTTACGTTATCGCCTCCGGCAGCTCCACCGCCTGTTTGGCCACCACCCGGATTGCCGTTGTTGTTATTGTCGCCACCTTCGTTTTGTGCTTTGTACACCTCTTCAGAGGCGGCACTCCACGCGGCATTTAGCTTTTCTAAAGCGGCATCAATGGCTGAGACTTCACCAGATTGGTGTGCTGTCTTCAATTCAGCTAGCGCAGTTTCAACATTGGCTTTGTTGCCTTCGGAGAGTTTACCATCGAGCTCTTTCAACTGCTTCTCCGTTTGGAAAATCAAATTGTCAGCTTGATTGAGTTTTTCCACTTTCTCTTTGGCTTGCTTGTCTGCCTCAGCATTTGCTTCAGCTTCTTTCTTCATGCGGTCAATTTCGTCTTGAGATAAACCAGATGATGACTCAATGCGAATAGACTGCTCTTTGTTGGTTGCTTTATCTTTTGCAGATACGTGAACAATACCGTTGGCATCAATATCAAACGTCACCTCGATTTGTGGTGTACCGCGTGGCGCTGGTGGAATACCGTCTAAGATAAATCGACCGAGCTCTTTGTTGTCTTTTGCCATAGCGCGCTCGCCTTGCAAAACGTGTATTTCTACAGAAGGCTGATTGTCAGCTGCCGTTGAGAACACTTCAGATTTCTTGGTCGGGATAGTTGTGTTCGACTCTATTAACTTGGTAAACACGCCTCCGTAAGTTTCAATACCCAAAGAAAGTGGTGTTACATCGAGTAACAGTACGTCTTTGACATCGCCACTGAGAACTCCACCTTGGATGGCGGCACCAATAGCAACTACTTCATCAGGATTCACGCCTTTTGAAGGCTCTTTTCCAAAGAACTTCTTCACTGCGTCTTGAACAGCTGGAATACGTGTAGACCCTCCTACCAAGATTACTTGGTCGATGTCGCTTACACTAAGACCTGCTTTTTGCAATGCAGAGCGACAAGGAGTAATACCTCTTTCAACTAAGCTTGCCGTAAGTTTATCAAATTCAGAGCGTGTAAGTGTTTTCACCAAGTGTTTTGGTCCTGAAGCCGTGGCGGTGATATAGGGCAAGTTAATTTCTGTGCTTGCTGAGCTACTCAACTCAATTTTTGCTTTTTCAGCGGCTTCTTTCAAACGCTGAAGTGCCATGGGGTCTTTGCGAAGGTCCATGCCTTCTTCTGCGTTGAAACTATCTGCCAACCAATCGATAACGGCTTGATCAAAGTCGTCACCTCCTAGGTGGGTGTCTCCTTCTGTAGATTTCACTTCAAAAACACCATCTCCAAGTTCGAGGACCGATACGTCATGCGTACCTCCACCCATATCAAATACTACGACTTTTTGGTCGATTCCTTTTTTATCAATTCCGTATGCCAAAGCGGCTGCGGTAGGTTCATTGATAATACGACGTACTTTGAGTCCGGCAATTTCACCGGCTTCTTTTGTGGCCTGACGCTGACTGTCATTGAAGTATGCGGGAACCGTAATAACCGCCTCGGTAACCGTCTGACCTAAATAATCTTCAGCTGTTTTCTTCATTTTTTGAAGTACCATCGCCGAAATTTCTTGCGGAGTATACATTCTGCCGTCCACCTCTACACGCGGTGTGTTGTTGTCTCCCTTTTTTACTGGATAAGCTACCATCCCTGCTTCTTTCTCTACATTGGAGAAGGGCTCGCCCATGAAGCGTTTGATGGAGTAAATGGTTTTTGTTGGGTTGGTAATGGCTTGACGCTTTGCGGGGTCACCTACTTTGCGCTCGCCGTTTTCAATAAATGCTACTATGGAAGGGGTTGTTCTTTTTCCTTCGCTGTTTGCGATTACAATAGGCTCATTTCCTTCCATTACAGATACGCAAGAGTTGGTTGTGCCTAAGTCGATACCTATGATTTTGCTCATTATGCTAATTTTAAATGTTTGTCAATGGTTTGGCCTGTGTTAGTCAACGTTTGTGCCAACTGCAAAAAAAAGACAGCAACCACAAATATTGTCAGTTGCTGTCTTTGAAAATTGAGCTTTAAGCGATTTCCACTGCCTATCTGTCAGTAGTATTCCGTTAGAATGGCACAGGGTCACAACTTTCTTCTTGAAAAAGTGTCGGGTCACAAAAGCAGAAACGGGGCGATGGTAAGGGGCGAATTCTTGAAAAGCGCAAACCACAAGCCTCTTGGCCAAAAACAAGGCTATCGGCAGTATTCTGATTGATGGCTATACTGAGTTTTTCAGCTGTTGTGCGGCTTGAAAAAATACCAATACCTCCTTCAATATTCGTGTAATCTGGTTTGTCTTGAACAATGCCATCACTCGGTTGCTTTACGCTGATGTAGGTAGCTAATTGGTCCTCACCAACTGTTACAAACATGTCAAAATGCTGGGCAAAACGGTACTTATTGACATCAGTATCTAAATTTGCCGAAAGGAAACTCACGTAACTTGGATAGGTCAAACGGGTGGTAATGGTGCCGGTTCCCGCAATGTTATTGGCTATTTGAGTAGGTAAATTCAAATCGAGAAATTTGTCCACCGAATCAAAATCTGGGGCAGTCACTTCTATATAATGTAACCGCAACATGGATTGGTAGATACGTCCGTTTCTCACGTTATCCCACGTAAGCGCTTGCCCAATGGTGCTAGTCATACCTATAGGACGATTGCCTAACGGGTCACGAATGGCAGGTGCCTGCACCATTTCGGTGGTCGCTGTCATCAACAACTCACCTTCGTGCAATACGGTAACTCTGTACCGAGCTGCTGGATTCAGTGTTGCCTCTAATCGATAAAGGTGAAAGCCCTCTGTAGTGAAGAAGCCATCGTTGAGTACCTTGGTCGTGTTGTCGTAAACAAGCGTGTACGTGATAGTGACAGTATTGTTCACCAACTCTTCAATCGTCACATCAAGCTCGTCGTAATAAATGGAATCGGGTTCGTTAACGCCTCCTAATCTCCCCATATCACCACCCTGATACGAACGACCAATGCGCACCCAATTGGTGTCTTTGCTGTGGTCAAGTATGCCATACAATACTGGTACTACTTGATAAGGAGCATTAATTTGAATTTCGTTATCACAACTTTGAAGACCAATAAAACTCCCCAATAGAATGACGGCAATGATTGTAACGAAATTGTTTTTCATGTAATTATTGAATTAATTTTCGATATGCTACTTGTGAAGGTAATTTTTCAATCGCGTGCAAAGTAACTAAAATCTATTGAAACGATCACGCTAAAATATCCCAAGTATGATCCGCCAATAATCGAACGGTATTCACGAATTTTTCGTACTTGCAACCGCGAGCACCCCATTCATTTGGCCCAATCATACTGAGTGTATATTCCCCATCTTCTTTTTCATAAAGGTGGTAGATGTGATTGATCTCAGGTTTAAATCCAATGGAGGCCGCGTAAATACGTTCTGCCAATTCTTTCCGCTGTTGAATGGCGTTGGCCTGTTTTGCCAGTAAGTCAATCTGCTCTTTGATTTGTTGCAGTTGCATATCTGTTTGCGAGGCCATTGCTGACAAGGATCGGCTGCGCGATTTGTTGTGATCGAATGGCGTAATTTTACTACCTCCGACAGTGTGCGCGTAGGGAAGTGTACTTGGATTTTCGGCTATTTTATCTTTATCAATGGGGTTGACGAAGGGCTTCTGTTCCTCTTTTGACATTTTGTAAAACATATTTTCTTTTGGCGCACCACTTGGCATAGGTCCGCTAGTTTTTGAAATAAAAATACTTTAATCAAAACATGCTGCCATACAAGCAGCTGTTAAAACAGCAAAGATAACCCACGCATCTCATGAAATGTTGTTAGCGCTTGGGATATTTTCTATTCATTCAAAAAAAAACTCCGACAAAATGCCGGAGTTCATTAGTAAGATGGGGTGCAAAGCTTAATCGCGGTTGCCTAAAAACATCATAATATAATACGCCAACGTTGTCATGGCGGCAATGGCACTCACTAAATAGGTGTTCGCCGCCCACTTTAAAGCGTCTTTTGCTTTTTCGTGTTCCATAGATGACGTAACGCCAGCTCCTTCAAGCCAAGCTAACGCCCTATTTGATGCATCGTATTCTACAGGAAGTGTTACCACAGAGAAAAGCGTGATCGCACCCTGGAAAACAATAATCAACAACAAGGCTGTTTGAATACCGATGAATTCAAAGATAAAAGCGCCAAGAAACATCATGATGAACATGATATTCATGGCTTTAGAACTCAAGCTCACGATGGGAACCATGGCCGAGCGAAACTCAAGCCACGAATAAGCGGTTGCGTGTTGTACGGCATGGCCGCATTCGTGCGCTGCAACGGCTGCGGCTGCAACGGATCTACCGTGATACACATCCGGTGACAAGTTCACCGTTTTATCTGTCGGGTTGTAGTGGTCTGTGAGCTTTCCTTCAACCGATTGCACGGTGACATCATAAATCCCACTGTCTGCCAGCATTTTTTCTGCTATTTCTCTTCCGCTGAGGCCTGATAGTGTTCCAATTTGAGAATATGCCTCGAATTTACTTTTAAGTCGGTTTTGAACAATAAAACCAACAATCATGAAGCCAATTAAAATGATCATTAACATAACCTATCTGTGTTTAAATTTTCAGCTGCAAATTTAACAAAAAACATGCCCATTGTCTTTTATTTGATAGCTTTGCCCAAGAATTTAAAACGGAAAACATGACCGCTAGAAAACCGCTCATCTTAGTTGTAAATGACGATGGCATAACAGCTCCAGGTATACGATTCTTAATCAAGGTAATGAACCAATTAGGCGAAGTATGGGTGGTGGCGCCTGACGGTCCGCAATCAGGAATGGGACACGCCATTACGCTGGAATCTACGCTGCGTTGCGAACCCATTACCATCGATAATGGCCCCCAAAAAGAATTTGCGTGCAGCGGCACCCCTGTTGATTGTGTCAAATTGGCGGTGAATTGCATTTTGCCGCGGCGACCCGATTTGATTGTAAGTGGCGTTAATCACGGCAGCAACAGTAGCATTAATGTGATTTACTCCGGAACCATGTCTGCTGCAGTAGAAGGTGCGATGGAACGCATCCCATCGGTTGGGTTTTCGCTTTTGGATTATTCTTGGGATGCCGATTTTGCCCCCTTTGAAAAACACATCTTTAAAATAGCACAAACCGTAATGCGCAGTGGTTTGCCAATGGGCACCTGCCTTAATGTCAATATCCCCAAAAAATCTGACACCCCTGTCAAAGGTATTAAGGTCTGTCGCCAAGCGATTGCCAACTGGGAAGAGGAATTTGACGAGCGCGTAGACCCAAGAGGCCGCAAATACTACTGGCTCACAGGCACCTTTAAAAATTATGATAACGGCGAGGACACGGACGAATGGGCGTTGGCCAACAATTTTATTTCTGTCGTACCCGTTGATATTGATTTAACAGCCAAACACGCTATTGGCATTTTAAACCAATTGGATTTTGAGGTACCCCATTAAAAAATTTGAATTGCTTATTGGTGTGGTGGTAGGATTGCTTACCCCGGTTTTTGGTATGGCGATTATCTATGAAACCTATCCCACCTTAAAATATGTGGAGGAGTTTGATTACACCCTTTACATGGACTTGGTGTCCAAAATTGCCATGATAGGTGTGATTCTAAATGCGCTGCTATTTTTTGTGTTTCTGCGTTTTGGTGCAGACCGACTTTCCAAAGGCATCTTATACGCCTGCTTGCTTTATGTGGCAGGTATTGTGATTTTCAAATTTTTATAAACGATGCGTTATTATATTATAGCCGGTGAGGCTTCCGGCGACTTGCACGGCGCCAACTTGATGAAGCACATACAACAGCGTGACAACTCTGCTATTTTTCAATTTTGGGGTGGTGATCGCATGCAGGCGGTTGGGGGGTCTTTGGTAAAACACTACCGAGAATTGGCCTTTATGGGCTTCCTAGAGGTTATCCTCAATTTAAAAACCATTCTCAGCAATATAAAAACCTGTAAACAAGATATTTTATCCTTTCAACCAGATGTTTTGATTTTAATAGATTATCCCGGTTTCAACATGCGAATAGCTAGTTTTGCAAAAGTGAACGGTATCAAAACCATTTATTATATCTCCCCACAAATTTGGGCTTGGAAAGAAAAACGTGGGTATCAATTAAAGAAAAGTGTCGATAGAATGCTGACCATTCTCCCTTTTGAAAAAGCCTTTTACAAAAAATTTGACATGGATGTGGACTTCGTTGGCCACCCCCTACTCGATGCCATTGAAGGATTTGAGGAGTTGCTGCCCATGCCCAATTTTAAGGAGGATAGCCGCCCCATCATTGCGTTACTTCCAGGAAGTCGCAAACAAGAATATGCCGCCATGTTGCCTGTCATGGGAAAAATGAAACAGTATTTCCCCCATCACCGTTTTGTAGTAGCCGCGGCGCCCTCAACAGATGTAGCTGTGCTTCGGAGCTTACTGGCAGATGAATCCATTGAAATCGTAAAAGGGGCTACCTATCCCCTATTGCAACGTGCCACAGCAGCTTTGGTAACATCAGGTACAGCTACATTGGAGACGGCACTGTTCAATGTGCCACAGGTAGTGTGCTACCGTGGTTCGTGGGTTTCGTATTGGATTGCTCGACAACTAGTGAAAGTGAAGTATATTTCTTTAGTCAACTTGATTATGGATCGCGTCGTGGTAACGGAACTCATCCAAGGAGATTTTAATGTGGACTTATTAAAAAAGGAATTGCAACGCCTGCTCGATGGAAGTGCGCGAGACAAGATGTTAGTCGACTATAAAGAATTGCGCACCTTGCTTGGCGGGCCTGGCGCATCAAGCCGCGCTGCGGCCATTGTACTGGAAGAGTTATCAAGCCAAGAATAACATGAAACTACTATATATCATTGCCTTTGTCTCTTTTTTCACTGTCGCCAATGGCATGGATATTCAAGTGCGATTGTTTGCCAACAAAGAGGTGCAACATCTCATTATCAATGGTAAAATTGGTGGATATGCTCTCTTGGTCGCAACGGGTGACGGAACAATTTTAGATACCATTTTCAAACCAATGGAAGATCAAGGCCATCATGTCATTCACGTAAAAAACAATACTGGCAAACTACAAGCTTCCCACCTCGACGGCCCTTTTGGGACTTACGAAATGTTGCTTTTTGTACCCACAACCGCACCACAAGAATTTTTACTCTCCACCAACAACATCGATCGTCTGTATGAGGGAAGCTTGCGCATCCGCGTTGTTCAAGGAAGCCTTCAAATCGTAAATCTAATTGATATCGAAAAATATGTAGCCGGTGTTGTAGAATCTGAGGGAGGACACGTGAATGAATACGAGTACTTCAAAGCTCAGGCGGTCTTGGCCCGAACCTTTGTGCTGAAAAACATTAACAAACACATCAAAGAAGGCTACAATGTGAAGGACGACGTTACGTCACAAGTTTACCACGGTAAGGTGTATTTGCAAAATCGAATAAACATCAACAACGCCACTGAAGAAACCAAAGGCCTCGTGTTAGTTGATAAAAATGGGGCGCTCATTTTTGGGGCGTTCCATGCAAATTCCGGCGGTATGACCGCGAATTCACAAGATGTATGGCGCGAAAAATTGCATTACCTACAAAGCAAACCTGACCCCTACAGCCTCAATCAACCCGCATCGCATTGGCAAAAGAAAGTTCCCGCAGCCGAAGTCCTCGATTTTTTTGCCAAAAAACTACAAGTAAATGGCGATAAAAGCGAACTCCAACGCGCACTTTCGCAATTCAAACAAGAAAAAAGAGAACGTCAATTTACATTTAATGGCAAACATGTGTTGCTTAAAGACGTGCGACATCACTTCAAACTACGATCTACTTACTTCTCTATTCGACTGGAAAACAACCACTTTGTATTTGAAGGACGCGGTAATGGTCATGGCGTTGGGCTCTCTCAAGAAGGCGCCATGGAAATGGCAAAAAGAGGGTTTTGTTTTGATGAAATTTTGTACTTTTACTTCAGTGAAATCTTACTTAAAGATTTAGAAACACTGAAGTAATTGAAACATGCTTGGAAGATATCCCTTACTACCCATTGTTTTTGGGTATGCTATTGGTATTTTTACTATCCATTGGTTTACCATAGCAACACCCCTGTTTTTTGGAATCCTAGCTTTAGGATTATTAGCTCTCGTCCTACTCCATAGTTTTCGGAGCTTAGCGGTTTTGAAACACGTTTTGCCTTATGTGGTATTCCTACTGTTCCTCAGTTTTGGCAATTATCGCACTGTAGCGAGTTCTAGCATCGCTTTGCAGCATCATTATTCTCATTTCACAACTGATACCACCTATTATTGGGTGGGTCAGATACAAGAGGCGGCAAAATGGGGCGCCAAGCGCGCCAAAACCAAGGTTGCCGTAACCCATGTAATACTCAGTGACAGTACCCAACAAGCGGTATGTGGCGACGTGTTGCTCTACTTCCCTGAAACAGATAGCCTCATTCCCCCCCCAGGAACGCAACTCCTTTTTAGAGGCGCATTGACCACACCAAAAGGCAGCACTGTTCCCGGAGGGTTTGACTTCAAAGCTTACCTAGCTAAAAGCGATATCCATCATATTATTTATCTAAAAGAAGGCGATTGGCAGGAACATACACGCGAGAAAACATGGCGCTTTTATGCCGAACAGTTTCGCAATGATCTGCTTCAGGAGCTCAACAACTACCCAATAGACAGCACCTCCAAAGCAGTAGCTGCCGCACTCCTTTTGGGGTATAAAGATTGGATGCCCACGGAAACGCGCGATGCTTTCTCCGTTGCTGGTGCCACACACATTCTAGCCGTCAGTGGACTCCACGTCGGAATTGTGTATATGATCATGATGACCTTGTTGGGTATGCGAAACAGCACAAAAGGGAAATCCTGGAAAATGCCCATTATCATCGCATGTATCTGGGGCTACGCCTTTCTCACAGGCCTCTCGCCATCCGTTTGCCGAAGCGCCACCATGTTTAGCTTTTTTGCGTTTAGTCGGCTCATCAATCGCAAAGGAAATACTTATCATTTGTTGCTGATCTCCGCATTTTTTCTCCTCCTGTACGACCCCCGATTGATATACCAATTGAGCTTTCAGTTGAGTTATGCTGCCGTGTTGGCCATAGTGAGTTTTGTACCCTTCTTGCAACGCTTCTGGGAAACCGAAAATATAATAGGAAAAGCCACACGAGACATATTGGCGGTATCCATAGCCGCACAAATGGGCACGCTACCCATTACTCTATTCCACTTTCAACAATTTCCCACGTATTTTCTTTTTGGCAATTTATTCATCCTTCCCATCATTCCGCTATTGATGTACTTTGGATTAGGGAGCTTGGTGTTAAAATATTTTGGGCTGCGCTTCGAGTGGTTAGAGATGGGCTTTGGTTTGCTGTTAGATTATATGAATAAAGTGGTAATACTCATTACACAACTCCCAAATGCACAAATTATTACCCCCAAACCCAGTCTAACGCTAGTTCTCGTTTTGGCAGGCTTTCTCATTGTCTTTTGGTGGTTTTGGAGAACAGGCGCCGTCGCATTTAGAGTAGCATCAATTGTTTCATTTGCCTTGTTAATGGGGCTACAGTGGAACACACTAAAACACACTCAAAACACCGATAACCTATATTTAATAGCCTCAAAATCAGGAATAGGAACCTTAAACGTGCACGGCAAATCGGCAACCCTTTTTCAGTACACAGATTCCACCAACTATGCGTTTCAGATCCTTCCCATCCTGAAATATCATGGAATTACAGACACCTCATCGCAGGCCAGCTTGCATTGGGAAGCCCCCATACTTTACCACCCCATGGGACAATTGCTGTACGTAAGAACCCCCGACGACTTGCAGAATTGCCAATGGGAAAGACTCCAAGGCATAGTCTGGCAATATCAAGGCTATGTGGCTATTCCAGAAACCTTTCGTGGCAAATTATTTTTAGACCCCAAGCTCAAGTGGCGCGTGAAAGCCAAAATCACAGAAAACCATCCCGAATTGATCTGGGACTTCAGAGAAAACCCTGTGTGGACATTACCAAAACAGCAATATTAAAAACCTGATTCACAGCAAGTAAATGTTTTATTTGGGCAAGTGAGCCGCGTCTATCATTCGCATCGCCGCCCGCCATCCGCTATAGTCCTCGCGGTAGCGCCACAACCGCATCGCGCCGCAGGGGCTTCTTTTAGTCGCCCCTGCTGCGCGGCGGTTGTAAGGCGCTCCCACTCCGGGCTGTCGCTGCTGTCGGGTGCAACTACAACGCACCGCTTTCATCTACATAGTGTTGGATTGGATATCTGCCACTGCGATTTGTGAATGGATGGGAAGTTAGGGAGTTAAGCGAGGCGTTTTCTGGCGACTGCATTTGGTTTTTCATTTTGACGAGTAATTAGAGATTGGGTTAAGGTTTAACTCGTGTGAATACCTAAATAACATTGTCCCACAAAACTCGACGTCTAAACCATATTTCCGCGAGTCACAAAGTATTTTCTGCAAAACCACCTGGTGAAAAGCCACATTATCACTTGCAATTTGCCCATCCCAACAAAAAACCCTATTCTTTCCGCTTCACTTAAAAAAAGTTCAATGGCACTACTCGATGTTATCGTTTTTGTAATTTATTTTGTCGGCATGCTCAGCATGGGCATTTACTTTTTTCAGCAAAACAAGAGTATTGACGATTATTACGTTGGCAGCAAAGAAATCAAAAGTTTTCACATTGGCCTTTCTGTAGTGGCCACCGACGTGGGTGGTGGTTTTTCCATTGGTCTTGGGGGGTTGGGATTTGCCATTGGACTTTCGGGAAGTTGGATGCTATTTACTGGATTACTAGGGGCTTGGCTAACAGCTGTTGTACTTATCCCCAAAGTTTTTCAATTTTCAAAAGGTCAAAACTTCCACACCTTGCCCCAGCTTTTTGGATATTTGTTTAATGCGCGGGTTGCGTGGCTCGCTGGATTGATTTCGGCCATTGGCTATTTGGGGTTTACGAGTTCTCAACTTTTAGCTGGTGCTAAAATGGCTGCTGCCACCTTCCCCACACTCGACAAAGAGCTCACTTTATTGATCATGGGGTTGGTAGCCGTAATTTACACCAGTATAGGAGGATTAAAGGCCGTCATTTACACCGATACGGTACAGTGGATCATATTAATGGGCGGGTTACTATTTATTGGCATTCCCGTCTCCTATTTTCATATTGGTGGTTGGGAAGCTATTCAACAAACACTAGCTCCAGAATTCCTGCAACTCAATCAAATATCGTGGATAACGATCTTCAATTGGGGGATTACTATCATTCCCATTTGGTTTGTGGGAATGACGCTTTATCAGCGAATGTTTGCTTCTCGCTCCAAAAAAGACGCACAGAAGGCTTGGTTTTTAGCAGGATTATTGGAGTGGCCCATAATGGCGTTCATGGGAGTAACCCTTGGGTTATTTGCGCGTGTTGCTTTTGAGCAAGGACTTTTTAACGAATTTAATTTGGGCCAATCTGAAACCCTAGATCCAGAGATGGGATTGCCAATACTGCTCAACACCGTGCTTCCTGCCGGAATCATGGGTATTTTATTGGCCGCTTATTTTTCTGCCATTTTATCCACCGCAGATAGTTGTTTGATGGCGGCCTCTGGCAATGTCCAAACTGATTTGCTGAAAAAATGGCTTCCTAAGTCCCTCTCAATTAAAAAAGAACTTCGAATATCTCAAATCATCACCCTTAGCATCGGCGCAATCGCCTTGTTGATAGCCCTAAATTTAAATCAAGTTTTAGATGCTATGTTGTATTCGTATGCCTTTATGGTTTCAGGGCTATTTGTTCCTTTAGTTTTCGGTATGTTTACCAAATATCGGTCACCCCAAGCTGCCTTTGGTGCCATGCTTATCGGTGGTATAACCAATGTGGTGCTCACATCACGTGTTGGTTCTCTCCCCTATGGGATAGACGCCAATTTTTTTGGGATTCTTGCCGCCCTTTGCAGCTATCTTGCTATAAGTGCCTTCACATGCAAACATCATTTAAGCCAAACGAACTAGAAACCCTGAAAATAAAAGCGCCAAAGG
>JAIULY010000081.1 GCA_022565875.1 Schleiferiaceae bacterium
AAGAAAGAGTTGTTTATTACAGAAGGTGAAAAAAGCGAACTAAAGATAGTCAGCGTTCGAAATAATCCAACGATAAAAATCAACTTCAAAGACAAAGAACGCGAAGACGAGGAAGTGAATCTCGAAGTATTCATTGCAGTAAAAGGGATGAAAGCATTAGGGAATCAGTTGACACCAATGCCAGTGAAAAAATTAGAATTGATTCACGAAGATGATCCTCAGGCAGAAGATGACACGAACCTGTCGGAAGTCGCTGATAATGAATCGACTAGCGCTGATGGTGCCGATGAAGAAATCGGAGGGCAGTTGAAATTGTTGGATTTTTAAAAAAAGTTTATCATTTTGTTTTGTGAAACAAAACAAATTGTAAGTTTGCATCTCGATAATCAAGAATACTATTTTTGGTTTAGGGCCTATAGCTCAGTTGGTTAGAGCACCTGACTCATAATCAGGTGGTCCCTGGTTCGAGCCCAGGTGGGCCCACAAGAAAAAGGTTGTTCAACAATGGTTGAACAACCTTTTTTATTTTCACACACCTTATTATAGTGGTAACTGGACCTTTATGGCTTGGTGAGTCAAGCTAAAGGTGAGCCTTTTCATCGTTTTTGAAAGAATATCGAGGAGCGGCATTTCACAATGCGGCATTCTACAACCTACCTTGATGTATCGATACGACGTGTTTATCGTTTCACTTCTTTGCGTGCGCCGCGCCATTTCGGTTTTTTGGGTTTTTCTACTTTTCGTGGCGTTTTGAATGCCGCAGGTGGTGGAGCGGCTCGCTTTTCTTCATAAGCTTGCACAAATGGATGATCCAGTACCGGTATTTTTTGTTTGATTAATTTCTCTATGTCTTTTAAATAGGGTCTTTCTTCGACATCACAAAACGAAAGAGAGGCGCCACTTGCATTAGCTCTACCAGTTCGGCCGATGCGGTGCACATATGTTTCAGGTATATTGGGTAAATCATAATTTATCACCAGTTCTAACTCTGAAACATCGATGCCACGTGCGGCGATATCTGTGGCAATAAGGACTTTTATCTTTCCTTCCTTAAATGCATTTAACGCAGCTTGCCTATTGTTTTGACTCTTGTTGCCGTGAATAGCGGCAGAGGTGATTTTTACACGGCTGAGGTACTTCACTACTTTATCTGCACCGTGTTTCGTGCGTGTAAAAACCAGTACAGATGCAGGTTTTCTACTTTTGATTATATGTGAAAGCAACTCAGGTTTATCGGACTTACTTACGAAAAACAGGCCTTGCTCTACGCGTTCGGCAGTAGTTTGTTGGGGTTGAATCGTTACACGTTCATAATTGCCGAGTATTTTATTTGATAGCTCTACAATCGCTGCAGGCATGGTAGCCGAAAAGAAAAGTGATTGACGTTTTTTGGGAAGTTTGGTCAACAATTTCTTTATGTCGTGCACAAAGCCCATATCCAACATTTGGTCGGCTTCATCTAAGACAAAATATGCAACATCACGCAAAGAGATATGGCCCTGATTCATCAAATCCAATAATCTTCCAGGTGTGGCAATTAGGACATCAACGCCTTTTCGAAGTGTGTCTACCTGTGCATTTTGTTTAACACCGCCAAAAACTACAGCGGTGCGAATGTTAGCAAAGGCGCCATACTCCACAAAATTCTCATCTATTTGAATCGCCAACTCTCGTGTAGGTGTTACCACCAACGCTTTAATCGTCCGCTTTTGTTTGCTTCGCTGTGGGTCGTTGTACAAATGTTGAATAATGGGAATCGCAAAAGCCGCAGTTTTACCAGTGCCTGTTTGAGCACAGCCCATTAAATCTTTTCCTGCTAATAGTATGGGAATCGCCTGTTGTTGTATTGGGGTGGGCGATGTGTACCCCTTTTTCTCGAGCGCAGAAAGAATCGGCGCTACGATTGCTAAATCTTTAAAAGTCATTCAATTTTATTATCTCGCAAAGATAATAGAAACCAACAAAATTCCCACAGACTTAATACGGCAACTTTTCTTATGTTGTGTATGGGGGTGTGATTTGTTTTTTGGAGATTTAATTGTGAAAAAATCCTGCTCCTCTGGCTTTCGTACTATCTCGAGCAAGAAAGTTTTGTCATGAGAAACGCTTGTCTTGCCTTCTTTTAAAAGTTTCTTCGTTCGAAGGTTTACTTTACTAAGCAACTGCTTGAAGTATCTTAATCGGCAATTTTAGGTTTGTAGATGTGTTTCCTTCGACAGATTTGAAATCAAGGTCAAGGCCACAGGTAATTTAACCAGAAATTGCGAAAAAAAACCACCTCCAAAGAGGTGGTCTTCACAACAACAACAATCTATAGTTTTTAGCGAACCACTTTTTCCACAGTTGTAAGTTGTTCGGTGATTATAGTAATTATGTAAAGTTGTGGTAAAGCCTCATTAGTAGCAAATACAAAATCACCAGTAGTGGGAATGCCGCGTTTGTCAAACAATCGCCTTCCGAGTACATCCGTAATTCGGATGTGTGCCTCAGTCTGAATTAAATTGTGGAATCGTACGGTGATTCCATCAGCACTGCCCCAAGCTTTCGCGTTTGGTGTAAACCGCTCCATATTGGAATGGCCATTTACAAAGTGAAGCTTGAATCGCTCTATATCATAATTAGCGTCGTTTTTAAAAATATAATCGGGATCTTCGGATAGAGGATGCCACGCACCAGTTTTTAAGTCTTCTAGGAAAACCGTATAAAAGTCAGGCACAACAGGCATGGAAATCGTATACTCCTCGTTGTCGCTAAGGGCATAAAATCCCAAAAGCACCGATGACTCCATGCTAGGAATATTCCTTCTATTGATGGTTAAGGGTTGTTGAGCTTCTATTGAGAACAAATGAGGAGTTTCGCGATGGTTGTGAAATTGTTTGGAAACATCGTTTACTGGGTTGTACTCATTTTCAAAGTCGTCGCTAAAAGAGAGTTGCGTATAGTCTTTGTTTTTTGACGTGTTATTGCTCACTACCAACTTTATCACGTCTTGTTGTGTTTGCGTTTTGAAGAATCGGGTGGCTTCGCAGATGGTGCGATATTCTTCTTTTATAATGATGTTTTTCCGTAAACCAGGAGGATTACCAGCGTTGCCGCGACTAGGGTCGACATCATTTCCACGGCCGACACCGTTTCCTTGTCCCATTCCTGGAGCATTACCATGATTAGCCCTCCTTATAGTGCTTGCGTCTATACGTCTTACATAAAAGCCTTGAAAGGGCGCTATCAGTGCATTTGGCGCTATCAACGCAGGGTCTACAGGAATTCCTGAAACGATATCTAAAGCTCTGTAAGCGCCAGCACCTTCATTATCATTGGGGTCCCAAAGCCAAACCGCTCGCTCTAGGTCATTGTCCGTGAAAAAGTTATCCAAATCCATTTTTTGGGCATCGATAATTACAGGATAAGGATTGGGAAGCAAATTCCAACCGCCGAAATTATTGTGCGTACCGTATGTTAAGTCTTCCGCAATGGTTTGTCCTTTCATAGTATACTTCTGTGAAGTTCCGGCAACACCAAAGTTGGAACTTAAAAATATACTGTGTCCAAAGGTATTCATAGCCTGAGTTTCATCTGCGGGGAACCATGTGCCATAGGCGTGAGAACCGTAGTTACTGCTATTTCTTGAGATTTGAAACCCGATTTCTTTGCCACCACTTACTTCTGAGTCATAAAATTGAAGGTTACTGGTGTTGGCATCGCCTGTAATAGAGATTGTGCCCTCATTCTGTTCTTTGAACTGTCCGGCTGTTATGTTTACGGGAGCACCAATGTTGTGCCACCCCAAGCCTTCCATCACCATTTCTACCAAAACATCGTTTAATGCAGGCCCTAAATACTGTCCAAAAACATCAGAAGCACTGCTAGTCAACTGCAGAACACCACCATCATTGCTTGCGTTGCCGATAACCTCCAAACAAGCCGAGACCTCGGCTGTCACATCTTCTGCAATATAGAGGTTTTGTACGCGGGCAAATTTCTCAAGTGTACCTCCGTCGTCAAGCCAAAACAGGGTTTTGTCGCCATCTTCCTCATTGGGCATATTTACTAAGGTATTGCTGCTGCCTAATGGTTCTGTGTCGGTTGAGCCATTGTGCCAGGCACCATTTTGGTACTTCAAGGCAACTACGGGTATAGTTAAAGTTGTGCTATTCAGGCTGTGGCTGCCTGCATTGTCCACTGTTTTATAGCTAATTTCTAAATCACCATGTAAGGGGTGGCCTGCAATCGGGAATCCCGAGTCAATATATCCAGGCATAGTAGCAATAGAAACGTCAGGTGTGGGTTGGCCAGCAGTATTACTGGGTACAAAAGCACCACTACCTAAGGCACGACAAAAAGCTGTTGGACAATCTGCAGCCGAGGGTACCTCCAAAGGGTCTCTGTAAAATGTGGTGTCACCAGATGAGAAAGAGCGTATGTTTGCCGAAAGGTCAACGAGAAACAATCCTATAATTTCTCCATCAGGGTCACTACCTCCAAAGCCTCTAGAGTCGATTTCCATCCCGCCAAAAAATCCCTTATTAAATGTCGGTTGTATGAGTTGATTATTCAATACTATACCCGCAACATCCACTGCGCCGCTGCTTGGCAATTGCTGTATGCCAAAGTCAACACTTTCTCTGTCAGCGCCTTCAAAGGCATCAAAATTTTGTCGTGACAAGGGTGAGGTAGCCTCCCAGCCAATGGGTAGTAGCTCCCAATCTGAAGCATTAAAAACATCGGCGACAGCCAACAAGTCAACAATGGGCAATGTATCAGTATCCGTTACTATGTAGATGTTGTAATTACTTCTCGCTAAATTTTCAAAGGAGTACGTGCCATCCGCATTGACGGAGGTCAGGGCAAAAATGAGCTCCTCTGTCGGGTCGGATGGATTATTTTGAGTTAAGATAACCGCCATTCCGCCAGTATTTGTGCCCTGTTCTCCGGTGTCAAAAATGTTGAAAAAAGTTCCGTTAGCACTTCCGTTCACATCGTTCCAAATGGTTCCAGCAATTGAAATTGTGGGGCCTCCAGCACAAGTAGGCGTGGCCGGAGGGTAGGTCAAACTCGTTGCTGAAACGGAAGGGTTAATGTCAAAACTAATAGAGGGGTTGGTTGTGTATCCCGAAAAACCATCCTCCTGATAGTGCCATTCTGAGCCAACAAGTTCCCATGCAGGCCAATCGGTTGGCTCTCCAGCACTGCTAACCGCTGCTCCTGGCCATAAAAGTGTATCTACAAGCACATAGGATGTAATCGAATTGACTGACCAACGCTCTGTTGATGGGGTAAATACATTTGAAACGGTAGGTATCAATGCTACGGACGGATTTCCAATACCTACGGCTTGACTACCTGAGGTCCACGTGTATGATACAGGAAGGCCTCGTGGGTCAAAATTTGATTGTAAAACATAGCGGAGATAGGGCACGTCATTGATGCAGAGAGAGGTGACAGCAGTTAAGGTCAACTCGCGAAGCCCTTGAAAACGAACATCCAAAGCGCCTGTGTTCAAAGAAACGCCATCTGCATTGTCTATTAACCGAAAGATAAAACGACAATCTCTAAAACCACTCGCATTATTGTCTATGGGATCTATTTGAATGAGAGGAACATTAGCACCCGAAGTATTGGTTGGTGCTGCAAACTCTAAACTGCCTAATGTGGAAAAATCAACACAAGTAAAGCCGGTGGGGCAGTCTGTTGCGTTCGGGGTTGCCGCTGCATTCGGGTAATACCGCATGGCATCAATAGAGAAGCTCGTGGCATTTGTAGGAAATTGAGTCAATCGAACCTTTTCCACAGTGCCGTCTAAGTCTGTTCCTCCAAACCACTCATTTGGTACCACTTCCATGAGCGTGCCTCCAGGGTTTGGTCTTCTGGGTGACAGAAAACTGGCTACAGGAACGGGTAGATGCTGCACCCCAAAATTCAAATTGCTTAAAACAGCACTGCCTGTTGCTGTAAACTCTCCGTCTGGTGTGCCATCACCTGTTGTTGTTATTCCCTCAGCGGTATACGTCCAATTTATTGGCAGCAAGGTTGCCGGAGCTGTTGCGTTTAAAGCCCCTTGATTTCTTGTCAGCTGAAATGTTCCGCCAGTATTTATGGGCATGTCTAGCATCCAAGCACCATAAAAATCTACTAAAGCCGAACCTTTTATTTCAGTGCCTTCTATGTAGTTTACATACAATGGTATCCCTTCAAGCTCAAAAATTGTAGCGCCGTTGATTTCATTGTCTGTCATGCCATTGGTGTCGTTTAGGATTAAGCCACATGCGGTTCCGCCACCATTAACCGTAATTTCACCAGTATTAGAACGGTTGCCAAAGAAATCTGTAAACGAGTATTTTATAGTATGTGTTCCTGTAAATGCAGGGTCGGCAGTGAAAACGACCACCTCATATGTTGCATCGGCCTCAAAGGTACCAACGCCGGGTATGGTTAGTATTTCCGTAATGCTAGTGGTGTTTTCAGCATCGAAATCAAAACTGTTAAAGTTGATTTTATTAAAGTCGGGGTTCTCAAGATTGGCTACGGCTTTTACATCTATGCCTACCTGACTTCCGGGGCAGGTTTTGTCATTGGTGTTTCCCGCCACAGGAGGCGGTACCAAGCTTGGGTCAAAGGCCTCTACTGTAAGGTTTCTTATTTCGTGAAAGTTATTTGATCCACCCGTTGAGGCGGCAAAGCCAAAACGAAGGGTGTTGGGGAAGGGGGTTGTGTAGACAAAGTCTTTGATTACTTCGTTCAAAACAGGAGTTGCGCCCCCAGTAATGATATCTACGTCAATTAGGTAGCCTGGCAAAGGGGCATTGTTGCTGTCAAAGCGAGGTTTTAGGCGAATGCTGATTTTTCGGTATCCCGGCAGATTTGGATTGGTAATTCGGCCACCAGTTGCTCCGCGTTGTGGATCTAGCGAAAAATTAAAGGGATTGGAAGCGTCTCCTTGAACTTGTGTATGCGTTAAATAAGGATAGTTGCTTCCTGCTGGTACACCAGGACCAGTGCCATTTCCTGCTCCCCTCAAGGTAATTGATTGCAATTTCCTATCTGGTCCACCTTGCCGACCTTCTGTAGGGGCCGAGAAATTCCCAAATTCATCAATCCCAATACCCAAATAGCCTTTTGATACGCCTGGGGTATTGGTGAAGCGTTGGGCATAGCCCAAAGAGCCACCAAACGCGCCAATTTGAAAAGATTCATTTGTCACTGAGCCGTCGAAAAGAAAAAATACTGTCCCGTCAGCGCCATTACCACCGTAATGATAAAACTCAAACTCCATTTTCAATCCTGCATTTGGAAGAAAAATAGCGTCGTTGTACACAAAACCCGTTTGGTTTGCTGTATTGTCCGTCAAACGCAAAAAACCATCACCTAAAGGGTCGATTCCCGTTGCAGCCGTAAGAAATGCGCCTTTGTCCCCGCCAAAAATCACCCCTGGCGCTGCCGCTCCCTTAAAAGATTCCGCAAATGGTAACTGTGCAAAACTGCAAAAACTTGTTACTAAAAATGTTAATACTAGTTTTCCTTTCATCACTTGAATTTTTTGTGGTACGGTAAAAAGTAATTTCACAGTACACCGATTACTTCCCAATTTCCGACAAAACTAGTTTGATGGAGTGGAGTAGTTTCGGTTTTGGGTGGATTCAATACACATATTCATGTGTGTAATGGAGAAAAAATTTGAAATGGACGACTTTTTGGTTAGATAATGAATCGAGAACTCTAGTTTTTACATGGTTTAGTGCAATGAAATCTAGCGCTTTTGCAATTCGGAGAAAGAGAATAGCAGTAGAAAAGCAATCACTAATACTTTACAAGATGGGCATATGAAATGTAATAGCTTAGTGTTTGCCACTTAGGATTTTTTGTCAAAACGGTAAATCTGCACTCAAAAATCAAATTTGTTATAAAATTCTTGCAAGAAACAAAAAGACAAATTAATTTTGTAATCTAAAATACACAAACAATGAAAGCAAATCCTTCTAATTTAGTTTTGCTGCCATCCATGCAAGCGATGAAGAGCAACATAGTCACCAACAATCAAAACAACAGCAGGCCTTTAATTTTCCGCACTGCTGCATTTGTGATTCTGATAGCAGTATTGCTGCCCATCCATTCGAAAGGCCAAAGCACAGGGCAACACAAACTTGGGGCTTACTTCCAAACAGGTTTGACAAACTTTACTACAGAAAGAGGCATAAACAGCTTTTTTAGGGCCGATGACCCAGCACAAATTTACCCATTTGACCTTGGCAGAGTGCTTAACATGGCAAAAGGGGCGCAACCCAAGATAAACTACAATGGTAATCCTACTCTTGGTTTCGGGGTCAGCATGCAGTATATAAATTCTAGTGCCTTTGCTTTTTTGTCTACCGGTTTCCAACTTTTAGACTACCAAACTGAACAATCTTTTACCCATCAGTTAGGTGATCTTAGTTTGCTAACCCATGCAAAAGATCGTCGCTATCACCTTGAAACAACCCTAGGGAAACGGTTTGCTAGTAATTTCGGGTTAGGTTTTAATTTTGGCTTTTCTCGAAGAGTGAGCAAATTTGACTCTCATTTTCTTTTTACCAACGAGGAAACAACTACTTTTACAGCTAGAGACCCGCATAGGGATAGAGGCTTTAGCTTAACTTTTGGCGCATCGCTGCCTTATTTCCACGAACGATTCACGGCAGAACTGCGCTATGACATGCTATTTGTCTCCCAATTTGATCATTCTTTTTCGGTGGATAATTATTTTTCCTATCAATCGCAATTTCATCATTGGAGTCTTCGTGTAACGATCCCGTTTTATAAAATCAAACCCTAACCATTGCATTTTCTAACAAAAAAGTGTTAAATTTTTATAAAATGTAGCTAGGTCTAGTGATTATTTTGGAAATTTCTATAAAATCTCGTATTGTTGTTCAAATTCAAAATTTTACAAGATATGATATTTTCTAAGTTGGCAAAAGCCACTACCGTTGCTGCTTTCGTTTTTGTGGGTAGCGCCGTTTATGCGCAACAAGTGATGCCGCAAATGAACCAAGAGCAGCAACCCACCAAAGAGGTAAGCGATAAAGACCTATCTAGATTCGTGAATGCCTACACGGTAATGCAAGAAATCAGTCAGGAGACGCAAAACGACATGATCAAACAAGTGGAAGCTATGGGTTTGACAGTTGAGCGCTATAGTGAGATACAACGCGAAAAGCAAAACCCTGCTGGTGAAAGCTCTGTAACCGAACAAGAGGAAGCACTATTGCAAAAGATTGACGAGAAACTCATGGCAATCCAAACCGAAGCGCAAACCGAAATGATTAAAAAAGTTGAGGCTACCGGCATTACTATGGATGAATACCAAGAAATAGGGATGGCGATTCAAAGCAACCCAAAGCTTATGGAGAAAATCCAAGAAATGATGCAGCAAGGCTAAGCCAATTTCGAAGCATCGAAAGAATTCTATTTTCAAAAGTTCTTGATAGCTAGTCTGTCAAGAACTTTTTTTTATTACTTTGCGCGCTCAACTAAAATCAAAACGTGTTATGAGTGTGATCAAAGAATTCAAAGAGTTTGCCATGCGCGGCAATGTTGTCGATTTAGCAGTCGGTATTGTTATTGGCGGCGCATTTGGTAAAATTGTATCGTCTTTTGTTGCAGACGTCCTAATGCCACCCATCGGATTACTTATTGGAGGTGTGGACTTTGCTGAGCTGGCCTTCGTTTTAAAAGAAGCGCAAGGTGAAGACATCGCTGCAGTCTCGATAAATTATGGTTTGTTTATTCAATCCATCATCGACTTTATAATTATTGCGTTTGCCATTTTTATGGTAGTTAAAGCAATGAATAATATGAAGAAAAAGAAGGAAGCCGCACCAGCACCACCGCCTGCGCCTAGCACAGAAGAGAAGCTCTTGACTGAGATTCGCGATTTGTTGAAAAAGTAAATCGTCTAAATCTTTCTGAAAGGTGCTAATGTGGCCAACCTAAACCAAAAAGCCATGTAGCAATTGCTAGGCATGTTTTAGAAAATAGAGGTAGACCATTTTCCGTTGTGAGAATGGTCTATTTTTTTGCGCAAAAGTTGGTTTTGTTGTCTTTAACCCTGAAACAACCCCATCTTCACATACTTTTTTATAGGAGTATTTTTTGAGGTGTTTCCAGAAGAAGCTGAGGTAATTTCCCCCATTCAATTTCTATTATGCGTCCTCCTTTTTCCTTTTAGGAACAACAAAGAAAAGATAGGCTAACGCCAACAAAGCAGCGCCAGCACCCAATCCAAAGACAAGTCCAAAGTTTTTTGTACTAGGTGAGTACAAGGTACCACTAATCAAAGCACCCAACCCTATACCCGCCTCTAAAGCTATGTACATGGTAGCCAACGCACGTCCACGATAGGCATCCAGCGATAAATCAATGGTCCAGGCCGTGGCGGTAGGTGACCCCATGCCTGTGGCTAACCCAAACAAAACAGCTCCTGACAATAACTGCCACTTGGTTGTAGCAAAAGCAACCACAATCATGGCGAGAAAGAGCACGGTGGCTGAAGCTTTCAAAACCGGTATCCGCCCAAACCGATCGCTAGATTTGCCGGCAAAAAATCGAATCGACATAGAAGCGATGGTAAAAACAGCGAAGAAAAGTCCTTTGTTGGCAATGCCTACAAATTCAGATAGTGCCGGTGTGATAGTAAGTACAATTCCAAATGGAAATACCACAAAAAACAACACCATCGAGGGATGTAAAACCCGACGCTCCAACAGTTCATCTTTTTTTAAGCGAAACATACTCAGTTTTAGTGGCTCTTTTTGCGGGAGCGTTTCATTTAGTCGAATTAAAATGAGTATCGATAAAATGGCGACCCCAGCTGACACCACAAAAAGTACATTTATAGAGTACATTGTGGCTAGCCATCCTCCCAATGCTGGTCCTGCGGCCATACCCATTGTGGCAAACAAGCTGTGCATACCTAGGGCTTCACCACGGCGGTGCATGGGAACAATGTCTGCAACAAAAGCAGAAGTCCCCGTGGGAGTAAAGCCCGTTGAAAACCCGTGAATGAAACGCAAAAAGAGAAACCCTGCAACCGTTGTCATGACAGGGTACAATAAGCTCACCACAAAACAAACCGATGCCCCAAACACCATCACCGGGATCCGACCAATTTTATCTGCCAACTTGCCACTAAAAGGGCGCGAGAGTCCCGCAGTAAGTGTAAACAGCGAAATGATTAAACCCAAATATTCCTCTCCGCCCAATGCAATCAAATAGCCAGGGAGTTCAGGAATCAGCATGTTAAAACTCGAAAAAAATAGAAACGAACTTGCCGAAAGCAAAAAAAACTCAGGCGTATAAAAAGTGGATGTGTTCCTCAACGTTAAAAATTCAACAGTATAAAATCAGCGTGCAAAAGTAGGCAACGCTCCTAGTTAAAAAGTGTTTATGTCTAATAATTATCAGGATGTAGATTAAGGGATTAAGTGGTTGGCCGCCAAAACGGGCTGTCCGCTACTAGTCCTCACCGTGGCTCGGTTCGGCTAAGGCGTTGCTGCAGCTTCTTGGGTCGCTCCAGCCTCGCCAAGCCTCACACTTCGCCAAGCCTCCGGGCTATCCGCTACCATCCCTGGCGGAGGCACCCTCCCCATTTATGCTTGAGCTATGATTCTTCATTTTGTATTTTTTGGTGTAGCCATAAGGAAAGGTTGCGTTTGTATATTTGGTAGTTGTTTTAGTAACAGGTGTATAAAACGGATACTTTTTTTATATACGCTTATCTCCAAATGTCCTACAAAGAAAAACTAGCCTGCCAAGACCGCTTCGTTGTTTTTATGCTTTAAAGTGCTGTAAATAAGTAGCGTGTAATCTTTTATTTTTATTGG
>JAIULY010000082.1 GCA_022565875.1 Schleiferiaceae bacterium
CCCCAAGGAGCAGCTGAGATGGAGCTGATAGCTTGTGGTCCTCCTGTACGTACCAATGGGTTTCCGGGAAGGAAGGGTGCCAATTGAGATTTTACACATATGGGTCCCATACCTGGGCCACCACCACCGTGTGGAATGGCAAAAGTCTTGTGCAAATTCAAGTGACAAACGTCGGCGCCAATCAGACCAGGACTCGTCAATCCAACCTGAGCATTCATGTTGGCCCCATCCATATACACTTGTCCACCGTGATCGTGAATGATTTGTGTAATTTCTTTTACGCCAGCCTCGAATACACCATGTGTTGAGGGGTACGTGATCATCAATGAGGAAAGATTCTCAGAATGCTTTTCGGCTTTCGCTCGCAAGTCATCGATATCAATGTTGCCGCGCTCATCGCATTTTACCACTACCACTTCCATACCCGCCATAATTGCTGATGCCGGATTGGTACCGTGAGCAGATGAAGGAATGAGCGCGATGTTGCGATTGAAGTCGCCGCGGCTTTCGTGGTATGCACGAATGACCATCAACCCAGCATATTCGCCTTGAGCACCACTATTAGGCTGTAGACTTACCGCATCAAAACCGGTAATCTGCGCCAAGTCGTGCTCTAATTCTTTGATGATGTACTGATAGCCCTCTGCTTGATCTAAGGGCACATAGGGATGAATATTACCAAAACTTGGCCAGCTCAAGGGCAACATTTCTGCCGCTGCATTCAACTTCATGGTGCAAGACCCTAGGGCTATCATTGAGTGGTTGAGCGACAAATCTTTGCGCTCTAATCGCTTGATGTAGCGCATCATTTCTGTTTCGCTGTGGTATTTATTAAATACCTCGTGTGCCAAGAAATTGTCTTTTCTCAAAAAGGATTCAGGTAGGGCAACGATGTCGATTAACTGTGGCGCTACTTGAACAGCAACCTCTTTTGCTTCTGAAAAAATGCGCAACACATCGTTCACATCATTGATATCTACCGTTTCGTTCAATGAAACACCAACGTGAAGGCTATCGATAAAGCGCAAGTTGATGCCATTGCTTTCCGCGATGTTCTTAAGTGTCACGTGGCTCACATCACCTGTTTCGATAAGCAAGGTATCAAAGAAGTTTTGGCTGATGACATCGTACCCTAACTTTCTCAGGCCATCGGCCAGTGTTACCGTGTGGAAGTGAATGCGTTTCGCTATGTTTTTCAATCCTTTTGGGCCATGATAAACCGCGTACATTCCAGCCATAACAGCCAAAAGAACTTGAGCTGTACAAATGTTTGATGTGGCTTTGTCTCTGCGGATGTGTTGCTCGCGGGTTTGCAGTGCCATGCGAAGTCCTGGATTGCCATCTCTATCAATGGTTTGTCCAATAATTCTTCCGGGAAGTTGTCTTTTGAACTCGTCTTTTGTGGCGAAGTAGGCTGCGTGTGGCCCTCCATATCCCAGAGGAATGCCAAAGCGTTGTGTCGTACCTACCACACAATCAGCACCCCATTTTCCGGGAGGCGTCAACAATACCAACGACATAATGTCAGCGGCTACCGCTACAAATACCCCTTGCGCTTTGGCGCGCTTGGTGAAATCTTCGTAGTTGTGTACCTCACCATTCAAATCTGGGTATTGCAATAGCGCACCAAAAACACTCGCGCTGAATTCAAACGTCGAGGGATCGCCAATAATCAACTGCACACCTATCGGCGTTGCGCGTGTTTTTAATAGATCTATGGTTTGTGGCAAACAATCTTTTGAAACAAAAAACTGATTGGCTTCATTTTTCTTTTGGTCTCTCGAGCGCGAAGCAAAGAACATGCTCATCGCCTCTGCAGCTGCGGTAGACTCATCCAACAATGAGGCATTGGCTATCTCCATACCGGTCAACTCGGTGACCATCGTTTGAAAATTCAATAGGGCCTCAAGTCTACCTTGAGCAATTTCGGCTTGGTATGGCGTATAGGCGGTGTACCAACCTGGGTTTTCAAGAATATTCCGTTGAATAACGGGAGGGAGAATCGTGTTGTGATAGCCCAATCCGATATAAGATCGAAACACCTTATTCCTTCGAGCCAACTGCTGCACATGCACCAAAAACTGGTGCTCCGTCATGGGTTCGGCCAATTTCATGGGCTCGCTGCTGCGAATGCCCGCCGGTACCGTTTCACTAATTAGTTGCTCCAGGCTTTCTGCGCCGATGGCTTGCAACATGTCATTCGTCTCAGCCTGTGAGGGCCCAATATGTCTGTGGGCAAATGTGTGATGCTTCATTGCGTAAATTGGGTTTTTCAAAATACAAAGGTATATGTAAACAGGCAGATAAGCGAAGTTGTTGCAGTACTTTTTCTGTTTTTCGAAAATATTGAAAAAAATGTTCTAACACACCTAAAAAACAGTTATTTACACCCCTCAACCGCCCTTAGAAAATCCCCGACCAAAACGCAATCATCAAAGGCCCAAAGGCTATGATTAAGAGAATGGCGGCAAAACCTATCAATCCTCCCATCACCGTAAAGTCTTTTGACTCCAATTTCCCCTGAGAATAGGCAATCGTGTTGGGGGCTGTACTTACGGGCAAGGCCATGGCCATAGAGGCTGCTAGCGCTATTCCAATGGCAATTTCTTTTGCCATCACCACATTCCAAACTCCTTCGCCCATGTAGGCCATACTCACGCCTATCGGAATTAATAGGTTGGATGTGGCGGTGTTGGATATGAATGTACTAAGTATCCAAGTGGTCAGGATTAAAATAGCAAACAAAATAGGGCTGTTTTCGGGTAAAAAGCCCACCAATATCTGGTCTAAACCGGTTAAAGTCATACCCGTACCCAAGGCAATACCTCCAGCAATTAATAGCAAAATATTCCACTCTAACGAGTTGACATCCTTTTTGCTAATAAGGCCTGTTGCGGTAAAACCAATGGCCGGTATCAATGCCACCACCGCCGTGGGCAGCCCGTGCCAGCCTTCTGACAACCACAACAGAATGGTAATTACAAAAATGAATATCACGTATTTACCTTTTCCGTCTATGGGTGCTTTGGGCAAATTGATTTCTATCTTCTCATCTGTGGGCTTGTAGAATTTGTAGATCATCAACCAAGCAAATGCGAGCACAACGGCCAATAATGGCAAGGCGATAAACACCCATTGTAAAAAACTAACCGAAATGCCTTGGGTATGCAAAAACGCAACTGCAACGGCATTGGGCGGGGAAGAAATAGGCGTCCCCATACCGCCAATGTTGGCCGCAAAAGGAATACACAAAATCAATCCTTTCTGAAACAAAGGCTCTTCTTTCAATTGCGCAAACATTGGAATAACCAAGGTGAGCATCATGGTGGCAGTAGCTGTGTTGCTCATCCACATCGAAAAGAAGGCGGTTATCACCATCATACCAAGCATTACACGAGGGGGTGTTTTGCCAAAAAGACGCAACACTACTCCTGCCAATGAACTGTCTACTCCGCGTTTAACAGCGGCTCTAGCCAATAAAAAACCACCAAAAAACAACACCAAAATCGGATCGGATAAGGGCGCTAAAAAAGTGTTGAAACTCGGTGACGCTCCAGATTCAAAACCAAAGACACGCCAGTCACCTGGGTTTGCCAACAGAATGATTTCAAGGCCAATAATCAAAATAGCAGTAGCAAACAAGGGCAACGCCTCTGTAAACCAAAGCAAACAAGCTAGGGTAAATATACCGCCCATAAAAGCCGCCTCTTTGCTGATTTCCGGCGATTGCAACATTTGATAGGTTACCACTGTAGCCAATACCACAACCGTTAGGAAAATACTCAACAAACGGGTGTTTATCGGTGGGTTTTCCTGCGCTTCTTTGGAATATCCGTAGATAAAATCCAAAGCGTCTTCCAACTTTCGCGTGGGGTAGGTTCCTAGGAAAAAAGCGCCTTTCACTAATCGCGCTGCATTGGACTTTATCACCCTACCAACAGTGGCTATGGGTTTTTTCGGTTCCTCAGGCGGCTTTTGATCTTCCATTTTTGTTTTTAATCTTCTAGTTGTAAGCGCTCTATAATCTGTGGCAACACGCGAATAGAAGCCAATTCTCTATATTTCTTCCGCGCCTCCTCGGCAGGATATCCGAAATAGGTTTTGCCTCCTTGCAAACTTTTGGAAATGCCAGATTGCGCCAATACTATGGCTTTTTCTCCTATGGTAATGCCACTTGTAATGCCCACTTGTCCCCAAATTGTTACCCTATCTTCTATCACAACACACCCGGCAATACCAACCTGTGAGGCAAATAAACAATGCTTGCCAATGACTGTATCGTGACCGATGTGAACGTGATTGTCGATTTTGGTTCCAAAACCAATGCGAGTATCTCCCGTAACCCCGCGGTCGATGGTGCAAGAGGCGCCAATCTCTACTTGGTCTTCTATGTGAACATACCCACTAGAAAGCAATTTATCATAGCCCTCAGGACGCTTTTTGTAATAAAAGGCATCTGACCCAATAACTGTGTTGGCGTGTATCTCTACATCATCGCCAATATAAGTGTGGTCATATAAAATCACCCCGGCATGGATGCGGCAATTTTTTCCAATCACTACGTGATTGCCTATAAATACTCCCGGCTGAATAAGTGTACCCTCCCCTACAGTTGCCGAAGGAGATGGCAATACAGCCACGGGCTCAAACGCACGAAACTTCTGGCTCAAGGTGTTGAAATCGCGAAAAGGATCGTCTGAAATAAGCAATGCTTTGCCCTCAGGGCAGTCTACTTCTTTGTTGATGAGTATGGTTGTTGCAGCACTTTGCAAGGCTTTGTCGTAATACTTGGGGTGGTCTACAAAGACCAAATCCCCCTCCTCAACTTTGTGAATTTCATTGATGCCATGCACCTCAAAATCTGGATTTCCAACATAATCGGCTCCGATTAGCGAAGCTACAGTAGACAAACTAAGGGGTTGGGGAAATTTCATTGGGGTTGTTTTATAAAACGTAAATACAAGCGCAAAAATAGAATAATTACTTCCCCTCTGGAGGTTCTTTGCTGCTATTTTTTTTGAGGTCAAAATCAAAAACCCTTGACCTCCAAACAAGGCAACCCAAACCCTCTATTTCAAAAAATGTCTCTATGCCAACACAGCAATCGACTGCACCATTCAGGCAACGGAAAGCCATTCTCTAAATTTCAAAAAAAAGATACCCTTACCAAGTAGCACATCTGCGCGGTAGTATCCACTTCAGAAATTGAAACAGCAGGCAAGAAAACATAGGGCAACAATTTTTAATACGTCAACACCATGAACAATTTCTTCCCGATAGGTTGTTTACAAAAGAAAAATCATGAAATACATAATCCTTGTATTGGCAGTTTTTTCCATCTATTTGCTGAGCGCCCAACAGCCTGACAACGAAATATCCGCATCCGTATTGGAATCATTCAACGCCGAGCGCTTGCAAATCAACAAAACGGGAATGACCATTTTGGGTACTTGGGCCGTTTCCAACATGCTTATTGGCGGCGTACAATCCTTTCGCACAACAGGTGCCACACAATCGTTTCACCAAATGAATGTGGGTTGGAATGCTGTGAACTTAGCCATTGCCGGCTTCGGACTTTACAGTGCACTGACCACAGCCCCAACCGCGGATGTTTGGAGCAGTATAAATGCCCAAAAAAGCATAGAAACCACTCTCTTGTTCAATGCCGGTTTAGATGTTGGTTACATGCTAGGTGGGTTATACCTCATAGAGAGGTCCAAGCGCGGTGGCGAAAATGCAGATCGGCTGTTGGGTTTTGGACAAAGTGTTGTTTTGCAAGGGGCTTTCTTGTTCGCTTTTGATGTCGTAATGGCCGTTGTGCATCAGAAACATTGGGCAACATTGGAACCCACTTTTTCTTTAGCCACTTTCGGAAACTCGCTGCAACAATCGACTTTGCAAATGGGCTTTGCTTGGCATTTTTGAAGCATTACTGGGGCTTCTGTACCATATTTCAAAAACATTTTAAATCAGTCAAAAAAATTTTCCTCACCACATGGATAGGCCAGTTAAATAGGCAACAAAACCACTGGTCGCAGTCCAGCTCACAAAGTGACACCATGGCGACGAAAAAGCGGAAAATAACTCGCATTATTTAGGATACATGGCCATGCTGCCCCACAAAATTTGGCGCCATTGACGAGGCTTTAGAAACCTTCTAAAAAAGACCTATTTTTGCCCGCATGATTGGATATTGGATCGCCATGGCTTTTGCCAATACTGTGGCAAAACTACCCTTTAGTGCTTTGTATAAAATTGCAGACGGACTTACTTTTGTCCTGCAACACATCATCCGATATCGGAAAAAAGTGATTTACAACAATCTGAAAAACGCATTCCCGGAAAAAAGCCCAAGCGAAATTCAGAAAATTGCTTCGGGGTGCTACAAAAACTTCGCTGATTTATTAGTCGAAACCATCAAAAGCACCAAGCTCACTCGAGAAGAGGCGCTCGAGAGAGTGGTGCTACAAGACACTTCTTTTTTTGATGATTTACACAAACGCAAAAAGAACTGCATTGTCGTGTTGGGCCACTATGCCAATTTTGAATGGGTGGCACTCACCTTTCCGCTCAATGTGCGCCAAGCCTGCTTTGCCGTTTTTCAGCCTTTGAGCAATGACAATTTCAATCGCAAAGTAGTACAAATTCGCGAGCGTTTCGGACTGACACTTTTCCCTATGCAGGAAACCTACAACTACATGACCAACAACCTCACACCCAACAGTCTTTACGGCTTTATTGGCGACCAAAGCCCGCGAAAAGATCGCATAAAGTACTGGACCAAATTCCTCAATCAATACACACCCGTTCACTTAGGTGTTGAAAACATTTCTCGAAAATACGATATGGCCGTGGTCTTCATGGAAGTACATCGCGTAAAGCGCGGGTTTTACGAGTTGACACCCCACATCATCACCGATGATGCCGCTAGCATGGCGCCATTTGAAATCACAGAAAAACACGTAGGCGTTCTAGAGAACATCATTCAAAAAAATCCTGCGGATTGGCTTTGGAGCCATAAAAGATGGAAGCACCAACCTGATGCAACCACCAAGCGCGAAATCGACAACCGACCATTAAACCCTCGAACCCCTTGAAAACTACAGGAATCGCAATTCTCAACTGGAATGGGCTAGCACTGCTGCAAACTTACCTACCTTCTGTAGTAGAAAACAGTACTGATGCCGATGTTTACGTGATTGACAATGCCTCAACCGATGCAAGTATTTCATGGATTTCAGAAAACTACCCCACTGTACGCATTATCCAAAACAATGAAAATCTCGGTTACGCGGGAGGATACAACCAAGGTTTGAAACACATCAAAAACCCAATCGTGGTGCTGCTCAATTCAGACGTCGCCGTTTCGCCCAATTGGTTGGCTGCTTTAGAGCATACATTCGAAACCTATCCCAATATGGCTGCATGCCAACCCAAAATCAAAGACCACAAAAAACCCACACATTTTGAATATGCCGGCGCAGCAGGTGGGTTTATTGACCGATTGGGCTACCCATTTTGTAAAGGACGCATATTTAGCAACTTGGAAGCCGACAACGGCCAATACAACACCGATGACCGCATCTTTTGGGCCAGTGGCGCCTGCTTTGCCGTTCGACTAGAAAAATTCTGGGAAGTAGGTGGCCTCGACCAAGATTTCTTTGCCCACATGGAAGAAATCGATTTGAGCTGGCGTTTGCAAAATGCCGGATATGAAATCCGACTTTGTCACCAGGCAGAAGTGTTCCACCTAGGCGGCGGCACCCTCAAATCGTTTAACCCCAAAAAAACCTTCCTCAATTTTCGCAATAGCCTGTTCTGCTTGGCCAAGAATTTACCGTCCAAAAACGTGCCCGGCAGCATCTTCACCAGATTGGTTTTAGACGGGTTGGCTGGAATCAAATTCATTCTGCAATTCAAGGTCGTTCACTGCTTTGCCATTATCCACGCCCATTTTTCCTTTTATGGGCACCTGCCTAAAATGTTGAGAAAACGCACCAAAAAAGCACATGTTCCCGCAACACAGCTCGGGGCCATGCAAAAACTTATCGTTTGGCAACACTACGGCCTGCAAAAAAAGAAATTCAATCAATTAAATTTCCAACCCAAATTTGAAAAACTCCCATAAATAATTCCTGAAAAATTGTAATTTGCGTGCTCAAAACCACAACAAAATGGACGCTGTTACTTTTGTATTCAATTGGGAATTTTGGGCCGTTGCCGCCATTGCCCTGCTCATTACGGAAATTTTCACCATCTCCTTTTTTGCAGCTAGCCTCAGTTTAGGGTGTATCGCTGCGGCCATTACAGCCAGTCTTCAAGGCTCCAACGAATGGCAATTGGCCCTTTTTAGCATCTTCTCCATCGTGGGCTATTTGGCCATAAAGCCGCTTTATGCCAAGTACTTATTCAAAAACAGTGAAAACGTGGCCACCAATGCCGATGCACTCCTCAACCGCGTGGGCAAAGTGGTGGAAACCATAGATCCCGAAAATGAAACCGGACGCATTGCACTCGACGGTGATCAGTGGCAGGCTGTATCGCACGACAATAGCTACATCGAAAAAGGCACAAAAGTACAAGTCATCCATCGCGAAAGTATTGTTTTAACCGTAAAAAAAGTAAACTAATGGGAACCCTTATCGTATTCTCCTTCCTGGCAGTATTTGCCATCGCCATTGTTGTCAGTGGCATCAAAATCATCAAGCAATCCGAGTCCATGGTCATCGAGCGGCTCGGGCGGTACCACCGCACCCTCAATTCCGGGTTTAATGTCATCATACCCATTCTCGACAAACCTAGAGAGATAGCAGTGCGCGTGAGCCAAGTGGGCATGCACGGCGAAATGTTGACCCTTTTTCGGTACCGCGACCGCATCGACTTGCGCGAGGCCGTTTATGATTTTCCCAAACAAAATGTCATCACACGCGATAACGTGGGCACCGAAATCAATGCCCTTATTTATTTCCAAGTCATTGACCCATTAAAAGCCGTATATGAAATAGAAAATTTACCCCAAGCCATTGAAAAACTCACCCAAACCACTTTGCGAAATGTCATTGGCGAGCTCGACCTCGACGAAACGCTGACCTCGCGTGACACCATCAACAGCAAGTTGCGCATCATCCTCGATGAAGCCACCAACAAATGGGGCGTGAAGGTCAATCGCGTAGAATTACAAGACATCAATCCGCCCCGCGACATACGCGAAGCCATGGAAAAACAAATGCGTGCCGAGCGCGATAGACGCGCACGCATTCTCGAGGCCGAGGGTTTGAAACGCGCACAAATTCTCGAGGCCGAGGGCGCAAAAGAATCCGACATCAACCGTGCAGAAGGACAAAAACAAGCCGAAATCCTGCGCGCAGAAGGATCTGCGCAAGCCAAAGTACGCATCGCGCAAGCAGAAGCTGAGGCCATCGAGAAAATTGCACAATCCATAGCAAAAGACAATCCCGTAGCCGCCACACATTACCTCATCGCACAAAAATATCTCGAAACCCTGCAAACCATGACCGAGGGCGACAAAGCCAAAACCATCTACCTCCCCTACGAGGCAACCGGCGTGCTGAGCAGCCTCGGCGGCATCAAAGATTTACTCACCAACAACCAATAAGTGGTTTGTACATAGGGCGATACTCTTTTGGGCGTGCCCCCCGCAAATCATTTGCGGCACCACACTAAGATGCGTTTTTACAAAAATGGCTACCAATACAGCACGATTCCCCAAGGCGGGGGTCGGGCTGTTCGCTTGTAGTCCTCGCAGCCCTTGCGGTTTGGCTAAAGGCCTCCGGGGAGCTCCTTGGGTCGCTCCCTCCGGCCAAGCCGCACACGCAGGGCTACTCCGGGCTACCGCTGCCATCCCTCACGCAAAACACAGCGTTTCCTAGTAAAAGTTGTGAGACTGCATCACAATAGGTAATACCAAAATACGCGGATTATCCGTCACATACTCGGGCAATACCTGACCTTCTTGTTGCACCACGGCAATCCGATAATTTTTCTCATGCGCTATGTGAATATCGTTTCCCGTTGGCACCCTGCTGTAGGCTGTCAAATCCTTTTTGGTATGAAACATCAATACAATATCCTCATACATCACGGTATTGAAAATGACCCATTTGGAATCGTCAGCCGTCAAATGCGCATCGATAGTGAGCAATTTTTCGTAGTTGGCCATTCGTCCCTCAAAAAATCGATTCGTTGCTACACTCCGTGGATTAACCTCACCACTTGGCACCGCATAAAAATAAATACCAACAAAAAGACCCCCAGCCATAAACAAGCGCAGGAGTGGCGTAATGGGTAAAAAAAGACTAAAAAGACGTCCGGCAGCTACTAAGAAGTGCGCCAATACGGCAAAAACTAATGGAACCAACAGGTAAGTAAAGCCAGGCATCTTGGTGGCTGCCAAGCTAAAAAACAACAACACAAACACTGCTGAGGCCGTGTAAGCCTTCCCTACCGCATTAGAAAACAATAATGTGCGCCCCGAATACAACAAAGCCGGCAACAAGAGCACCCAACCAAAAGACCTATTGGGATAAATAAAGAGCTTCGCCAAATTTTTAAAATGGAAATACCAAGGCTGCTCTTGCGACTCCAGCACCTCGAAAAAATGACGACTATTATACGCTGCCTCCCAAGCTGCCTCCTCCGGGAAATATGAAAAAATGTACCATTGCCACGGAAAAACAAGTAGAAAAACGCCAGCAGTTATTACCAACAAATGCATCCATGGCCGTTTTTGAAAACGAGTGTTTTTATCAAACAACACCCACAATCCTAAAAGTAATATCGGAAACAAACCGACGAGCCATTTGGTCAGCACCGCTACACCTACCAAAAGGGAAATTACAAAAACGTATCGCCATTGTGCTTTGCTGTGAATGTATTGCAATACCGCCCAGCAACCGAGCGAAACATAAAACACAAAAGCCACATCATTGTGATCTGTGGGACGGTAACCACTTGCCCACCAGGAGAAATAAAATGCACCAGCAGCTAATACACCAGCAACCAGCGCCGACCTGTAATCTGCCAACCGTCGAACAATTCCAAAAACAATAGCAGGAAAACCAGCCGCCATGAGCAAACTCGGCAAGCGTACCACCCATACTTCAGCACCAAACAACTTTACAAATAGCGCCATTTGCCACAGAAACCAAGGCTGTTTGTGCAACCAAGTCTCGTTAGACACCCAAATGGTATAGTCAAACGGGTAAACGTGCGGCGCGTACAACCTCGGGTGTAAAGGTGTATCAGCCATGTTTTTTGCTACCAATGCATGAAACTGTTCGTCCCACAATTGCAATTGCGGAAAGTAGGCGTGATACCCCCACCGAATCAAAAAACTACCTGCAAAAAGAAGCCACAGCACAGCGGGAGCATGTCTTTCCGGCCTATTGTAAAACCAAAAAACCGCCACCAAAAGGATCGTCCCCATCAAAAAAAACACCTCAGGATGTATCATGATAAAAATATCAACCAAGAGTTACGTATCGTACCACCCGAAATTAGTGGTTCGACCACTTGAAAAAATGATGGTGCAAAAATGCTCATTTTCTATAAGCCAGTTGCACCGATTTAAAAAAAGAGATGTAAAAACATAGGTGTACGTCGTTTCCCGAGTGGTTTATGCCTGATGGTTTACCACGGGGGACACTGGGATCACTGTGTGGCGTGTGGAATATGTGTTTTAAATTCTCAGTGTTACACCGTGCCTTCTCCGTGCGCTCTGTGAAACCAAAAAGAGCGTGAAATGAATAACACAAGTGAGTCGCCGATAATGCCTTGCCTAACTCCCAAACCCCCAAACCACTCCAGTTGATTTTTCACCACGGC
>JAIULY010000083.1 GCA_022565875.1 Schleiferiaceae bacterium
ACATGACTTACCCAAGGCAATTGTTCGAGCACTTGTCCTAGCTGTGCTGCTTTTTGATGGTCTTCGGCCAACGGCGCGATGTGATTTTCTAATGCGTATAAGCCTGCTGCCGCCAAATAGCCTACCTGCCGCATGCCGCCACCGAGTTTTTTCCGGATGCGCCGCGCTTGTTTATCGTGGGGGGCATCGTAAAGCAACAAGGAGCCTACAGGACATCCGAGACCCTTGCTCAAACAGATGGAGATGGTATCGAAAAGACTGCCGTATTGGGTGGGATCTTCATTGTTGCGCACCAAGGCATTCCAAATTCTAGCGCCATCGAGATGTGTAGGGATGTGATGAGCCCGCGCTACAGCGGTTAATTCCTCTAGCAATGCAATGGAAAGCGTGGTACCTCCGCCTTTATTGCTGGTATTTTCCAAAGCTAACAGTGTGGTTGCGGCGGCATGCACATCGTCGGGGGCAATGGCTTTGCGCACATCTTCAGCGGTCATGCGGCCGTCTGGTGTGCCAATAAGACGCGCTTGCACGCCACTATTAAAGCCCATGCCGCCGCCTTCGTAGTTGTAAATATGGGCATAGTGGTGACAAATTACCTCATCGCCAGGCTGGGTGTGAAGTTTTATGGCGATTTGATTGGTCATGGTGCCGCTTGGACAAAACAAGCCGTGTGTTTTGCCAAAAAATGCAGCGGCGGTGGCCTCCAGCTCTTTCACAGTTGGGTCATCGCCTAACACATCATCGCCCACGTCGGCGCGACTCATTTGCTCCCACATTTCGGGCGAAGGCTTGGTAACGGTATCACTTCTCAAATCAATTATAGCCATGTGTAGTGTCTTTTTTGTGCGCACAAGTTTACTACTTTCTGTTGGCTCGTTGGCGATTTTCAAAAATTATTTGACCCTTTTTTAGTTTCCAAAAACAGTTCTATCGTACCTCAGAGCGGTATGGGTTGTCTTAAGAGATTGCAATAGCGCTACTTTCACTCAAGGCACTTGCTCCTAAGTGGCATAATGTGTCCCTTTTAATGCTGCGATTGGTGGCTACAAATAGTGCTTTATGTGTACGAATGCCGCTTGCAGCTGCCTGTCATCCTTTGGTTTTGTTGTTGTTTTTCAATAATTTGCGTACACTTCTACCCCATATTGTGGGTATATTTGGGAACCGATGGTGAGTGAAAGAAAAAAGGGCGCGTTGCCATTACGGGATTTCTGCCAGGGATAGGAATGGAAAACCCGGAGGGCCTGGGGCGACTGAGGCTTGTGCGGAGAGAGCGACCAACGGAAGCTCCTCGGAGCACGTGGCCGAAGCGCCGCGGGACCGAGGATTTGGAATGGATAGCCCGTCCGGCAGCCTAATCAATCCAATTGTTCCCCTTCTTTAAAACCTTATGTGGGCAGTGGTGGTTACTTTAGCGAACCTTACAAACGATTGGATTAGTGCAACAGGCGGACAAGAAGTTAATGGAGCTCGAGGAAGAGCTGGAGCGCTTTGTAGAATTTGGCGGATTGCTCGACAAGAAAACGCGGCGGTACATGGTGTCATGGATGCGCGAACAGTTTCGACCAAAACAGGAATTACCACCACTCAACAACCAGTACTTCAACTATTTCAAAAAGGAATTGTCGCAATTGTTTTTGCACGAAGACTTACTGGAATTGGGTACAAAAAGCGAGGTTTTATCGCTGCAAATCATCCGCGACATTGTCCGTTGGTTTCGCCATTTGCACGACAAAACGTTGAAGAAACACCCACATGAGGAAGAGTTGACCGCTCTGGGTGGCTGGTCGGTGCGCCCGCTACCGATATTTATAGAATCGTGGCGCTCGATCATTCGGCAGGTTGCGTTGTATTACACCTCGGAAGAATTTGATACTACTTTTTATGAAAATCGTTGGAAACAGTTGATCAATGGGCAGCCGGCAACCGCACTCGCTGCGGAAACGAAGGAGGCGGTAGAATTTTTATTTCTCGATTTTTTAAGTCAGTGGGATGCCAAATTGCAAGGTAAAATCCTAGCCTTTCAGCTTAAAAATTTTGAGGAAGAGTTTCAAGATTTTCAGCAGACTTTGACGGATAAAATACAGGAGTTTAAAAAGTTAAACGATTTATTGTCGCCATTCACCGATTACTTGGAGCGGTATTGGGATTTGAGCAGGAGCTTGTGGGAGGACACGAATTTTGATGTATTGCAAGATTATGACGTTCTATTGCAAAACGAGGAGCAAATCCGAAAGCTTGCTGAAACGCTAGGAAGGATGCGGCAGGCGGAATTGGAGACCCAAGAAGAAAGTTTTGAGACCACGATTGTCCGGAAATCATGGGTAAAAGACCCATTTATGCGCACTGAGGTAGCGGGCATTGAGTTGAGCAATCGATTGCAGCACACGTTGGCCTCAGAAATTGCCTTGTTGAGTGAAGCGGCCACCACATCTCTCTTTTTGAAAAACTGGGCAGACAATCGATTGTTGACCACGGCCTATGACGATAAAAAACTGGTGATCAGCAACGACATACACGCCGAGACGCACTCGAAAGTAAAGCAAAAAGAAAAGGGGCCGTTCATCATTTGCGTAGACACAAGCGGAAGTATGGAGGGCGAGCCGGAGCGCATTGCCAAGGTATTGTGTTTTGCTATTTTAAAAATGGCCAATGAAGACCAACGCCGGGCCTACTTGATTAACTTTTCACAAGGCATCAAAACATTAGACTTGCTACAGATAGCCGATAGTTTGGACGAGGTGGCGCATTTTTTAAAAATGTCGTTTCGCGGTGGTACCGATATTTCACTGGCCTTAAACGAGGCGTTGACACAGTTAGAAACGCATCAGTACAAAGATGCCGATGTATTGGTGATTTCCGATTTTATCATGTATAAAATCAGTGAAGACCTGTTGCAGCGCATGGAGAAGCAGCAATTTAACAAGGGCACACAATTTCACAACGTCACTATAAGTGAGCAAGGCAACCAAGAGGTCATTGACAAGTTTGACAACAATTGGCTATACAACCTCGACACCAAGAACATCGAGCGGACGCTTCACGAGAATTTAACGTGGATTCGCAATCGCAGGCTTTAGAGAAGCACCACTATGGGTGACGCTTTTATTAATGGGGTTTATCCACGCCGGGGATTGGAAAACGAATTGTGAATCATTGCACGTTTCTTTTTTGGAACACAGAGTTCCACAGAGAAGGCACGGAGGGGCACGGAGGGATTGGGAAACGTTATGTGGTTATTAATTGCACGATTCTTTTTAGGTTACACGGAGTTGCACGGAGAAGGCACTGAGGTGCACGGAGGAATTGGAAAACGAATTATTATTCATTCCGCGTATCTCTCCCTTGGGTTTGGATGTTGGGTGACACAGCCTTCTTTGAAAATAGATTAATTATCGGACTCCCCTAACTTTATCACCTCATCTTCAGACACCTCTCTAAAAGAAAATTTATATCCTTGATAAATTGCAAGTCCGTAAAACACGATATCCATGAAACTAAACGTTTCTTCAAATACTTCGAATAAAAGAGAATAGTCAAAAAAGACAAGCGTTTCAATATAACCCAAATCTACCTCGTTTGCGATAAACCCAATAACACTGAAAAAATTACCTACTAAAACACTTAAAAAAGCAAGTCCTGCCCCACAATATCCAAAAATGAAATCAATTCCTTTCCCAAACCTTCTCATGGTAAGCCCTACACCAGCTCCAATAGCAATGGCCACATAGCCAACTTGATAGCCAGTTTTCACTGATATTATACCCCATAGTAACGCCCCTATTAAACCAACGAGCGACGCCAATCCAACTCCCAGGTAAAGGTTCTGTTCTTTTCTTAGTTTTTCATGAATTTCAAAATAGTTCTTTTGGCCGATTGTCTGGCCCAATCCAAGAGATGGGTTTACCACCTCATCATCTAACTGGTAATCTTCACAAGACTCTTGGAAAGCCGCTTTTTCATTGGTAAGGCCACAAAGCAATCCTTGCTTCATATCCATTTTCCTATTTACACATTTTTTGCAAAAAAATAATTGCTCTTCTCGTGTCATAAAGAAACTCATAAATTTTGACATAAATGGTCTTTCCATTCAGTTTCAAGGGCAAACATACATTATTTTTCTCAAATTTTAACCTTCATTTCCTATAGCTAACATTATCAATGTGAAGTCCTTCGATAGTATAAATGTATGATGGAAGTGCGCCGTCATCATCGATGATTATGGTGTAATTAGCCTGTAACAAATGGACGATTTCCTCTTTGCCTGGCAAATGTGGATAAGCAATGACGTTGGAATAAAACATGGCCTCAATGGGTTTATCACAATTTAGCAGTACACCGTGCTTGATGTTTTTGTCGTTGAGTTCGCGAAACGCCTTTGCCCATGATGGATATCTATTTTTTTGATCAAATGGTTTTACACGTTCTAGGGAATAACGAATGGGCAGCACGATGAGCAACACGAGCACCCCATTGAAAAGCCACTTGGGTTTGTGGTGGGCTTTATACTGTTGGAGGAAAGAGAAAAACGCTGCGGTAATGATGAAAAAAGCAGGCGCAACAAAAAGGAGGTAGCCTTGCATTTTGGTTTTTGCCAATGAAAAAAACAGCAGTGGCACGGCAATCCAAACAAGGAGGGCCCACTGTTTTTTGTTTTTTGGTGTTTTAATGGCTTGCCAAAAGAACCACACCAAAGGCAAATAAATCAACTCGCCATAGTTGATTCGAATTCTATCGAGGTGGTAATAAAATGGACCTGCATGATTTTCAACGGCTTCATAGAGGTGTTTGAAGTTATACTGCGACTCCCATTGCGCCTCGAGCGGAAATGTGGAAAAAATATAGATTTGCCAAGGCAGGAAGACCAAAATGCCCGTGAACACTACCACAAGACCATGTCTCACTGTAGCCTTCCATGAATATTTTTCTGTATCCCAAACTAGAAAAAACCAGATGGGGAGGACAATTAGCGCCGGCAACCATTTCGACAAGATAGCGCACCCCATTGCCAAGCCCGTCAAAGCGTTAAAATAAGTCTTTTCCGTTTGCACAAACCGAATGGCAAAAACAATAGCCAATTGAATGAAGAACAAAAATGAGATATCGATGTGATCGGTGGTTACGCGTCCGGCGGTGAGTTCAATAATTAATCCATTGATGGCAAACAAAAAGGCCGCTAAAAAACCAATCCTTTCTGTAAAAAAGAACCGCCCCATCAAAAAGCAGAGATAGATACCTAAGGTAGAAAAAAGAATAGAGGGCAGACGCACCGCCCACTCATGAACCCCGAAAAGGCGCATGCTTCCCGCCATCAACCAAAGTGGCATCGGTTGTTTGTGCACCCATACGTGATTTGCTGTCCAGTCTTTGTAGTCGTAAGGCAAAACAGGCTGCTTGTATAGCATGGGTTTGAATGGCTCTTGCAGCATATTCTTTGCCACCACAGCATGATAGCGCTCGTCCCATGGATGCAAAAATCCATCAGCAGCGGTATAGGCTCTAAGTGCCAATCCACCTACTAACAGCAACAAAAGTGCCGCAGACAATTTGGCTTTAGTAAACAAAAGCCAAGCAACATAAAAACAAGTCACACAAAAAAGCAGTGTGGGAATGGAAAGCATTAAATTATTCATTTCATTTGAATAGTATCAACGAGCAATAAAGGATTCAGGAAGCAGCAGCTCTACAAAGTCTATTTCTGCTAAACGCTAACTTGGTGACAGTATTCAGTGCACTCATGAATCACAAGTTATCTCCAACCCAAAAATCCCCTATCCGTCAATTTTGATTGTAATCATCCTTTTTAGGATGAGACCATAGGGAAAGACATTTCACCATAAATGCTACAACTGCGCAAATAAAGCACTAAAAAATTAATTGGAATACCTTTTTTCTAATTGAAAATTTCATTTCAAATAGAGCCGACAACGCATGAGTTTCATCCTCTAAATTCGGGATATGCTGCAACTTGGTGCAGCAACCAGCACGGTTGCTTTAGTATTTTGACGATAATGCAAGACACTTTTTGCTCGGTTTATTGCGGGCGTGGCGTGTGCAGGCGAGAGAAAACAGATTCCCAAACTACAACCGTCGTGCCCTTTGGTTTCGCTCAGGGAGCAGCTATTGGGTTTGCTTTACGCAGGACGCTGAACACTTGAATCGCTAGGTTCTTTCCTCTAAACCAAGGCCAGCGCCAGCTGACCTGTCTAAACCCAAACAGCAGGCGGCCTAGCCTGCTGCTCTAAACCCAAGCGCGCAGCGCCTCTAAACCCCTCGAAAAACGTCGCACAGTTAGCCCCCCCCCACCAAAACCTTTGCTTCCGCGCTCTTAATTATCGACCTATATTTGCGGCCTTTAAAATCTCCTCTTGAAAACCGTTGTTGGAAGAAATGTAGCTTACCTCAGCTTGGTACAAGTAGCCAACTACTTGTTTCCACTCATTACGGTACCGTACATTAGCCGTACTATTGGGGTGGAAAAGTATGGTTTGGTGGAGCTTGCGCTTATCTCAGTTATCTATTTTACAGCTATTGTGGATTACAGCTTTGATTTAGTCGGCACGCGAGATATGGCACGTATTCGAAAATCTCCAGAAAAAATCAATGCCCTTTTCAATACTATTTTTTATGCGAAATTGCTGCTCTTTTCTGTAGCAACGCTTCTATTTTTGATTACTCTATTTACGGTGCCGGTGTTTGCAGAAAATAAAATGCTGTTCCTCTCAGCATTTGCCATCAATTTTAGCTATGTTTTCTATCCGAATTGGTTTTTTCAGGGGTTAGAAAAATTGGGCGTAGTCGCTTTGGCCAACTTTTTTATCAAATTGGTTTTCGTTTTGCTGATCTTCTTACTCGTCAAAGAGCCGGAAGATTTTTATTACGTACCGTTAAGCAATAGCATTGGATATTGGGTGGTTGCGGGGGTTGTTTTTGCAACAGCTTTCAGACAAGGCATTCCATTGCACTTGACTGCTCCTGATTTCCCAAAGATTTTCACCGCGTTAAAAGATGGCAGTTGGCTGTTTATTTCCAATTTACTCAATAAGGTGTATGCCCTTAGCGGAATTACTATCGTTGGCTTTTTGGTTTCTGATTTTCAATTGGGTCTTTATGGTGCCGCCAATAAATTGTACATGGTACTGCTTAGCGTCATGTTTTATCCGCTCCACGGTGCCGTTTTTCCGCATTTGGCCAACCTATTGGCGACAGATAAAACCGCATTCTTCAAAGGATTTGTAAAGTTGGGCAAAATCATTTTTCTGGTCTACGCAGCAGGATTGGGTATTTTATACGCACTGACTCCTTTTGTCATCACACTGCTTTTTGGTCCAGACTTTTTTGGCGCCATTGCTTTGTTTCGCGGCTTAATTCCTGCCTTATTTATGGCCATCTTTATCCATCTCTTTTCGTATCAAGGCCTATTAAATCTAAAATTTGACAAATGGTATTTAGGGCTGATTGGTAGTTTTGCGTTTGTTGCAGTAATCGGCTACTATTTTAGCACTTTACATTTTGAAGCTTTGGGTGCTGTGCGCTTTAAGTCTTTAATGGATGTGGCAATGGCCATCACGGCTGGAATTTTATTCTACAAAGCCTGGCAAAAAACAAAAGCTTTATGAACACACCTTTCTTCAGTGTCGTATTGACCGTTTTCAATGGGGAAAAAACATTATTGCCCTGCCTTCAGTCTGTTCTCAATCAGTCATTTCAAAACATTGAAATCCTGGTAATTAATGACGGAAGCACTGATAAAACAAAGCGCATTCTCGAGACCATCACCGATGCTAGACTGACGTGTGTGCATCGCGAAAATCGGGGTATTTGGGCAAGCAGAAATGAAGCTATCGCCCGGGCAAAGGCGCCGTTCATCGCAAATATTGATGCTGACGACACTTGGCTCACTGAAAAACTTGAAAAGCAATTTCAGTACTTGCAACAGCATCCAGATTGTGTTTTACTAGGCACTTTTACACACATTTTAGATCACTTCGGACAGTATGTATACTTTGAAAAAAAACGCACTGAACACAAAGATTTGCAACGGGCGCTTCAAAAGGGCAACCAGTTTACCAACTCATCCGTGGTATTTTCCAAACAGGCTTTTGCCGCGGTGGGTGGCTACCCGGCAAAACTCAAGAGTGGTTTTGAAGATTATTTGCTTTTTGTAAAATTGGCAGATTATGGTCAAGTTGCCAATTTAGCCGAGGGTCTGGTCAACTATCGGGTGTCGTTTCAAAGTGTCACGTTGCGAAAAGAATCACCTGAGTTTACGAGGATAAAAATGGACTGTATTGCAAAAAAAGACATTTCCGAAACCGATGCCCAAGCCCTTGTTGCCATCGCCAAATCACAGCGAGAAAGCATTCGCTTGCGAAAATCGGGCTATCACTTTTTTTTAGGTCGTGCCTTTTTATTTTACAATTTTAACAGAGGAAAAGCTTTTTTTGAATTCACAAAATCACTCGGCTTGCACCCCTGGCACTTGAAAAGTTGGATATATTTTGTTATGACAATAGGTTTTCCAAAATCGCTCATTGATTATTTTTACAACAGGCAATTTGGCCAGAAAGAATTCATCAAATGAAGCCAATCCAACACTTTAAAAATCTAGTTGCTTTTCCATCGGTGCATTGGGATTTTAACTGGGAGCGCCAACACAACATGATCACTCACCTATCAGAAAGCGCGCAAAACCGTGTTGTTGTGCACGCGCCATATGGATTGATCAATCACAGTTTTGGCACCATCCTAGCTAAGTTAAAAGCGCGCAAATTGGCCACCAATAGTCCGACAACCAACCCACGGCATCCAAAGATGAAATTCGTTTCGCCAAAATTTTTGCCTTTCCATTACCACCCATACCTTGACCGCATCAACGCCCGCATTATAGAAAAAGTAACCCCTGTACCCCTATCCGAAAGTCTCGGGTATTTCACTTACGTGAATGGCGCCATGTTGCAATTGTTGCCCAAGTTTGCGTGTTCGGTGTTGGATATTGCACAGCGGCGACAAGCCATTCCCGAGCTATCCAAGGCCGCTAAAGCCACAGAGCGTATGGCCGTCAAAAAGGCTGACATTGTTATTGTGGACAGCATTAGTACCTACAACGATTATAAAGATGATCGAAATAATATCCATTATCTACCACAGGGTGTGGATGTTGCGCGTTTCAACAGCGGTCAACCAGATGCAGCAACTCAGCAATGGAAAAATATGTACTCCTGTGTGCTAGGCTATGTTGGCTCTGATTTAGCCGTGGACGTTCCGTATTTAAGAACATTAATTCAACAACTTCCCGATTGTGGCTTTTTGCTCGTTGGCCATTTTGACCGTCCTGAAATGCAGCAACTCAAAACCTTTCCCAACGTCCGTATGACCGGGCGCATTCGCTATGATGCGCTCCCCAACTACTATGCTTGTATAGACATTGGACTGATTCCCTATGTTTTGACCGAACGCATATTGGGCGTTTTTCCGACCAAGTTTTTCGAATATTTAGCCGCTGGAGCTGCTGTTATCAGTACACCCCTACCCGACTTGTTGTCGTTTAAACAAGCAGCAGTTATTCTCAAGAAAAATCCAACCGAAGCGGTGAAAGCCATTTTAGAACTTCAAAAAATAGGATGGGAAAGAGTAAAAGTACAACAGTTGGCCAACCAGCATACCTGGCAGTCGCGTTTTCAACAAATTGACGAATGGATACAGGCGCATTACACCTCAAAAAGCCACACCCCAATTTAAAAAATTCGCTTGACCTTTTCATGCTTAGCATGTACCCACATTGGGTTAGTTCTTTGATTGTTCTCTCAATATGTATTCAACAGCAACGAAAACTAATTTTAGCATCATAAACAAATCCCCAAGCATGGCATTGGTATTCAAACGAAAAGACTAGGCTTTCCGTAGGGTTAGTTCATCATTTAAAAAATAGCGCCATTTATGGGCCCTGGCAATAGTCTATCGCAATGGCATCTGGTTAGAAAGTAATTGAGCAAGCGGTGTTGCTAATACGGCAAACATGTGTACTTTTGCTCGGTGGTTATAACTAAAAAAAACACTAGTATACAGCACATTAAACATATCAAAAGCCGATATTCTTGAGAGGTTACCCTATCAGCAGGTAGCGTCAGAGCACTTCAATTCTAACCTTCAGTTTATCTTTTTAAAAACTGTTACTACCAAAAGCAAATTGATGAAAAAACTACACATAGCACAGATTGTCCCTTCCTTATTGGCTACAGGCCCTGTTCGAGCAGCGTTAGACTTTTCAGAAATTTTGCGAGAAATGGGACATAACGTAGTGATGTATTATTTCGATGAAAAGCCAGGTGCTAAGGAAGTGCCCAACAGTCAAAAGATTTCATTTTTTCAGAACTTAGATTTTTCCAAGTTTGACGTGGTGCACACCCACGGCTTGCGCCCCGATGCGTATCGCTATTTTAAAATCAAACACAGCAATACGGTTACCACGTTACAAAACTATGCAAAGATTGATTTGAGTTACGCTTATGGCAAAACTATCGCTGCTATTTTCACTCCCTTGTGGCGGAAATTTGTAAGTCGCCACCGCATTCGAGTGGTGCTCTCGGCAGACATGCAGCAGTACTATGAAAAAGAAGGCTGGGTCAGTCCTTTTGTCGTTATTCCAAATAGTAGGCACATCCCCAAAAACTTACCCAACAAAACTTTGCAGCAACAGATTTCGGCTTTTGCCAATGGTAGAGCGGTTTTGGGCAACATAAGCCACAACAACCCCAGAAAAGGGTTGCGGCAAGTGTTGTTGGCTTTGAAGGAGTTGCCGTCCTGCTGTTTTGTACACATCGGCACAGGTCAGGAAACACTGCAAGAAGAAGCCAAAAAACTAGGCGTCAGTGCGCAGTGCCTATGCATACCCGCCCGCACCGATGCAGCAGAGCAACTGCCCCTTTTCGATATTTTCGTGCTTCCTAGTTATTCAGAAGGTTTTCCCTTAGCTTTGCTCGAGGCATTGGCAGCAAAAGTCCCCGCAGTCACCTCAGCTATACCCGTTTACGCAGAAAGCTTTCCCGAAACTGTATTGAAAACTTTTGAATTGGACAATATCCCCCACCTAATAACCACCCTAAAAGAAGTGTTGACCGACACCAATACATGGGGCAATATTGGACATGAATGGTATTTGAAACAGTATACCCCGCAAATAATAGCCAATAAATTTCTAGACGTTTACACGACAACTAAACCATAAGCTTAGAGGGAAAATGCAAATAGACGGTACGCCATCATTTTAATGAAAACCGAATAAAATTCGCGTTTTGATTGATGAATTCACAAAATAACTTTGTCTAGGATTGCTGGAAAACAGTTACTTTTGTTGCTAAAGGGAAGGAAAAAAGGCACTATCATAATTCTGGTGTAAAAATCAAATGCGTATTGCCTAATTACTTCTTTGTGAAAATACTCTACGATACAAACTATATCCCGTTGAATATGAAATACAGGTACTTTTTTATTACTTTGATTGCTGCGTTTGTATGGGTTTGGGTGGTAACTCCGTCCAAAACGGCAACTACAGATGTAACTTTGGAACCTTTGGCCAGTGATGAGGAGTCACCAGCTGTGGTGGTCAACTTAGAGACCGAAACTACAGCTGTGGTGCAACCTGAAAACACGCCTTTTGCTGCGCGTTCAAAAAAGGCAATCAAAACAATACAAGAGCCATTTCGCCCAAGTGACCCAGCCACATTAGCCGAAATAAACACCTATGGCGGCAGCTTACTTTGGGGCCCCGATTACGGCGTAGAGGGAGAAGGCATGGTCATTGGGTTGTGGGAGGCAAGA
>JAIULY010000084.1 GCA_022565875.1 Schleiferiaceae bacterium
AGCAGCATCGCTTCTAGTTGTTCTATGCCGCTGGTATTTGGGAAATGTGCAATGTCCTCCAGAATATAATCCGCCAACATCCGTATCGGTGGAATAACCGATTCATCTAAGTTTTTTGCATTAAGCCGCAAAAACTTTACAGTTTTGTTATCCTTCATGACCTCACCTCGAATGGTACGGGTATTTTGGGCCCAAAACTGAAGGCTAATTTTAAAATTGTCCAAGGGTGTTTTATCGCTTGCTGGTTTGCTAAATAATTTGGGATCAAATTCAAGGTCTTCTTGCTCCAATGCGCCATGTGCCAAACCGTGTTTAACAAAAGTCCCCGCAGCCAAGGCCCAATCTTGCATCTCACTGAATTTGGACAAATCCAAAACGTCAAAGGGTCCAGATTGGTTTCTCTCAAAAGGACCATAATAAATTCCGGCCACTTGGATGTCCTTCAAGGTTTTCAAGAACTGCAGCAACACCATAAACAACATGGGTTGGAACCGCCACGAGTGTGTAATGTCCAGATAAACGGTATCGCCTTTTTGAAATTGGTCAAAGAGCGATTGAAACAAGGTCCAAATATCCGGCTCTGTTTGCACGGCAGGCACATTAATTTCCTGAATAGCAGCTTCCAAATCCATACTACTCAGGATATCCGATAAACCTAAAGACAAATCCGTAGGTTGCCAATGTTTATTGCGAGCCTCTTGGGTAAGGCCGAGAAGCACTACATCCGTTGGTTTCCAATTCCGACACAATTGCCCCACGAGCACTTCTTGAATAAACTTGCTGTTGACAACTTTTCCTTTGAAGCGATAATCGCACGCTTCATAAAACCCTGTTCCTAAAAACGAAATAAAGACTTTTCTACTCATGGTATTTATTGATTTAGTTTAGTATACATTTCCTTTGCTTTTTCTTCCCCCACCCAATGGATGACCATTTTTTGCCAGACGCTGTGTGGGTTTTCAAAACTTTCAAATTCCTTTTTATTGCGTTTGATGCCGTTAAATACTTGAAGCTTTTCTTGTAATGCATCAATAGCATCCGCAGGTAATTGTTCACCTTTGGTAGTATCTTGAAACCTTCTGAAAAAACCTTGAAGCTTTTTGTAGTCCTTGCACGCTTTAATATCTGATGCAACGCCTGCAACCAAATTAGCAGCCCGTTTTTCTTTTTGTCTTTCAATCTCCGCTGCTTCAAGTTTATCGCGTCGTTCTTGTTCAGCAGCTTCAATAGCATTTATTCTGGCTTGTTTTTTCTGCTCCTTCTCTTCGATTTTCTGCCTTTCCAAATTCGCTTTTTCATCAGCACGCTCAGTATGTTGCTCTTTTTCATTTTCATAATTCGCCAAATTAGCTGCAAAGACCGTTCTTTGCTCTTCATATTGCTTTTGCCAATCCGGTCTTTTAAAGCCGGATAAGCTTTGTGTTTGTACGCCTTCCAACCTAGAAAAACGCGGCAACCCTGCTTTGGCATTTTTAACTTCAACAAAATCCTTTAAGGCCATATACTGTAATTGCTCTTCTATCGGTTGGATGCCCTCATTGTTGATACTTGCCATCGCAAACAATTCATGCAGCTGTTCCGACGCTAACCATGTTTTCAAATGTTTGTCTTGCGCCCAAAGTTCCATTTCATTTTCAAAAACACTCATGTAAAAATCAGCGTCATGCTGGCAGCCGTTCAAGTTCGTTTCTAACTTAATTTTTCCCATCCCTAGGGGCTTACCCATTCCCAATTGATGCCGGCAGTTCGCCTGTCCGTGAAAAGTCAATGCCGACAATAAGGCTCCAATTTCAACAGTTCGTAAGTTGTGAAAATATACGCGACTCTTTAGAGATGCACCTGATTGGAGCGGACGCAGGCGACTTAACATTTTCTCATTAGGTCCTTTGCCCTTCTGGTCTGCTACGTGTCCTCGGTACTCCTTTTTCAAGGTATTCGCTACAGGATATCGTTTCCAACCCGAGAGGCTCGCTTTGGCACTGTCAAAATGAGCATAAGTACCTTTCATTACCTTTCCTTCCTCAGTCACTTCTTGTTTGATGTAAAAAGGATAATACGTACTTCGTGGCCCGGCTAGCAACACACTAATTTGTTCACCTTGTTTTCCATTTTTTAATAAGGCATGACCAAACTGAACTCGGCCTTTTAAACTTCTGTTCTTCTCGTCAGACAACGCGCCAAATAACACCTCCGACAAATCAAAATCCTTATTTTTGTGGTCATTAGAAAGCAAATCCACAGGAGCGTTGTTATAGGGCATTTTATAGAGAAAAGAAAGTCCAAAATCTTTTAAATTTTTGCCATCCGCCCTGAAAAACACAGGCACCTTCTCCCCTTTTTGAAGCTTTTCGCGCCACATTTTCCAATCCTCGCTGATGTTGCTACTATCATGGTTGTAATACGCTTGGAGAAAGTCATTCTTCTTGTCGTCATAAACCTTTATAACATCGTTATCAAGGGCTTTATCAAAGAAAACAAACTCATAGAATTTTCCATCTTTAGCCCCAAGCTTATTAGTAAATGGGTTCTTTTTTCTCGGATTGAACCAACGATGACTTGGCTGCCCTGTTAACACTAATGTCCCGCGTTCGCCACCTGATGAAACCATTTCAAAAAAAGGATGAATGCCACTTTTCTCTATTTTCGAAAAAGAGAACTTGAGAGAAGATGTATGTATAGCCTCCTCAACCAAGGCGTACTTTGCTTTAGCAGTTCTGTTCTTTTCTGAGTTAAGTTTAACCTTGCCTTCTTTTTTGTAGCTCTCAACTAATTCCGTTTTTAAGTAATCATCAATCGCGTCGTGACCAATCCGTCCTAATTTACATGGTTCTATTTTCCATTGTCCTCCATCATCAGCCGTCAGCCATCCCGCTCGAATATCGCGCATCTTATCAAGTAGCTTGTAAAGTTCTTTATTTCTAAAGTCACGCACATGATTTTTCACCTTACTCACACCTTTCATCTTCCCAAACGACAAAATCTCGAGGACGTTTCGGGTCATGCCTTTGATGCTGGTGCCGGGGATAAAGATGTTGCCTTGTGCGTCTCTAGGGAAATCCAAAGCATCGGATGTGTTTTCCCTATTGCTTTTGCCCCCCACAAATAGGGGACTTTCAGCAGTAATGGTCAAATCGATATAGCCGGACTCGCCATCCTCAAACGGCAGGTCGTGTGCTACGTGTTCAGCCCAATCCGGTAGGTAAACTTTATCGCTTACCGGAACAAAATTATAAGGTGCTTTTGCTTTCATGGTTATGCTTTTCTTTTTAGGTTGGTCAATACTTGAATTACGGGTTTTAACACGGGCATATCCAAACAATTGGCATCCAAAACTGGCGCCCAAAGAGTGGTAAAGGTTAAATGTTGGATGCCTTGTATACCCGCAGCTGGAAGTACTTTTTGAGGGCTTTTTTGGGCGGCAGCAAACTGTGCCAAATCCACCAAAGTCAAAAACGATTGAGAGCCCGCGTGCCTATAAGTAACAGCGGTTTTTCCATCAAGGCTAAACCACATACCTTCTAGGACAAAAGGGTTTTCGCTTTCTTGTATTGTTCTTGGATTCACATCCAATCTGGCGGATGACTCATTGCTGTACCAGCAGTAACCGACATAGTCTGCCTCTGGCAAATCTGCAAATCGCTGAATAGGTTGTATTGCACTCATAGGTTTTGTTTTTTAATGGTGTATGTTCCGTGAAACCGACCGTGTCCTCTATTGACACCGCCGCCAAGAGGCAAAAAGCCATTGGTTAAATCGTTTAAGGCTGCATGAAAGGCATCCATTACTTCTTGAGCTATTGGTTGACCGCTATAATCGCTGGGCTTAACGGATATGGTAAACCGCAGCCCTTGCGCTTGTTCCCGAAGGTCAATCACTTGTTCTTGATACAGGGCGCCTTGAATATTGCCTTGGGTCAAGCGGTCCAAGCTAACATGTGCCACATCGATGTGCTGCTTTTCTTGGGTTTCTAAATATACATCTGAAAAAAAAGCGGCACCTGCCCAACCATTCTGCTTTTTTTCTTTCTCTTCATCATGGTCCTCCACTGCACCTGCAGCTGCCCCAAAAAGTGGTGCGATTGGAGCGCGGCGTACATCGGGATTTTCATCAACATATTTTTTTCCTGCGAAAGTGCCTTTGTTCTTGTAATAATGAAATAACGTACGATGTGCCAACGCACCTTTAACGGATGAACCGGGAACAATCACTTCTGCCTCCTTAAATCGGGGCTTTCCACTTTCCCAAACCACGCGTGAACCCGTCAATGAGGACATATCAGGCGCATCATCATCGGCCCCTTTTTTGCCACTACTAAACATGAAAAAGTCATCGGGTTGGAGTTGTACTTCGTATTGAACAAAGCCATTGTCTATTTGCTTTTTATTCGATGGCATCGCTTTGGGCAATGGTGCATTGTAACTTCCTGACCAGCCGGCATACGCCTTCAAATCATCGAGCTGGGCCAAATCAAACTGAGCGGTTTGCAATTGCACCACTTCAAAAGCGCCATAGCCATTTCGGGTATTCCTTCCGAAGCGTATCCAACCACTATTCAGTAAGTCGAGCAGCGTATTCCAAACGATAGCATCTGCCGAACCAAAGTACTTGATATCAAATACAAAACGAACGCCTGGTACCAGCAAACTAATATCAAACTTGCCTTGGTGCAAAGCTGTCCCTCTGTGGTTGATACGTACGCGTTCGCGGGTTTCCATTCCCCGATCTCGTATCATATTCAAGAAAGGATCTTCAAAAAATCCAGCAACACGGGGCAGCAACCCCTCTGCAACTTTTCCTGTCTCCCCTATTAAATGGCCAGAGCCAAAACGCAATTTGGAGACTTGGCCTTCAGCTTTACTTTGATATCCAAAATCTTGGTTTACAGCATCCTTATTTGTTGTGGCGATATCACTATAGGCACTTCGCAAAACGCCTGCGATACTGGTGCCAGGGAGATAAGGCAATCCGTTGGCATCTAATGCCAAAGGCATGTCTAAATATACGTCTGTTTCGCCACTGCCTATGGATAATGGCGACCGCGTCTCTATGGTAACACGCGCTATTTGTATGTGTTGTATGGTTTTCATTGGGCTCGTAATTTTTTAAATAAGTGACGAAGGGCTTCGAAGAAGAGTGGCCATGAATCTAGTTTTTCAGCTTCTAAAGGCTTCATTGTTGATGCTTCTAAAGGCTTTATTTTTGATGCTTCTAAAAGCACTACCTCTAGCAGTTTTCTGGCGCCGGTCTGCTCCCATTCTAATCGCCTTTGGTCCGTGTTGATAAAGTGATTTAAGGCACTTGTGGCCTGCTTTATCTGTTCACCAGAAAGTGTTTCTGGGGATGACTGTTGAGCAAGTTTTCTCAAATATTCATCATTCGCTTGTTCCAATTTAGCTAAAAGAGAGCTCCACTGGCTAGCACTGATGGCTTTGAAGGCCTGCTTGTTTTTATACTTATCCAATACTTCACGACTAGCCTTTCTGTTGGCGTCTACTTGCTTTGCTTCCACTAAGCCTGAAATCGAAGTGAGATCGTGTGGTACGTTGGGCATTTCAAAAGGCGGTTGCCAATCCAGCTGTTCTTCTCCTTTGGTTTCTGTTTGCATTCTATCAATATCAAAAGACACATTGTAGCGCACTTTACCAAAGCCAGAAGCGATGTGTCCACCAACTAGTTTCTCGGAAACCAATGTAGCATCTTCGGTCACCTCAACGGTAAAAACACTGCCTTTTTCAATGATGTACAAATGCGCATCCCGCGAAACACGCGTAGTGTTATAGAGCGCGAAATTCCGCGTTTGCATTTGGGTAAATTCGGGCAATAATTTTCCGGAAGACACACCGAGTTGCGCTGCGGTGGGGGTTAGAGACGGATGGCCATTCTCATCAAAGAAAACGAGATTGCCCTCGGCATAAACGGTGACCCGCTCCCCTTTTTCCACTTCAATGGACGCTGTAGGTTCTTCCCGCAACCATTCAACATTCACCAGTCCATAAGCCGCACTTCGGCTTCGACCAATGCGTTGGTGACCAGTCAATGCTGCTTTGACAAGCTCCAGATAGGAGGCTTCACGGCTCATGATTTCAAAAACAAAAGTTTGCCCGGCTTGCAGGGATTCATACCCAAACAGGGCGCCTTCCTTTGCAGTGCCTTCAGAAATGGCGGTACGTAAATTAAAGTCCCGCTTGGGCTCTACGATCGTTATGCCATTTACAAACCCTTTTCGGATCTGTTTAGGTTGTGCATTGGGGTAATCTTTAAATGCATTTTCTTTTTCATGCCATTGCCACACCGGACTGTCGGTCACATCCTTAAACGTAAACAAGTTTAAAGGCGTCTTTAATGACTTTTTGGTTCCGTCCATTGAAATATGCGCGTCACCAAAGTGCACTACTCCGTCGTGAAACAAAGCATAAGCCCTTTCCATATTCTCCTCTTCGTAATGTTTGCCGGCCACAATGCCCAGAAAGTAAGAACCCGGGATGTAAGGGAGGGTTTGATGTTTTTCTTCGGTGGCCGAGGTGCTGCTGATTACTACATCGCTCAACAGCGTACAGCTGTAAATGTGTTTTTTCATCGTCATCAGGTTAGTCAATAAAGGTTAATTGGCATTTTCCAAACCCACGGGTTTTTCCAGCGCCCAGTTCTTTTACAAGTCCCATACAGGTCTTCACGAAATCAATCTCATCGCGGTCCAACCCATCGATTCGTCCATATACCGTAAAAGGCAATGCCACCTCCATACTGCGCAAGGACTGATTTTTAGCAACGCCACTTTCTTCAATGGCTGTTGCATACACAGTAGTGGTGAGCAGGTCGGATTTTTTATTTAGTGTACGCGTTATTTGAGGATGTGCGTAACAGTCTGAAAAAAATGCTTTTCCGGCATTAACTTCAACGGATTTCTTATCTGTGTCCCCATTACTGTCTCTGGTGTTTTCCACCCCAAAAATTCGGGTTACCAAAGCCTCAGTATCTGGATGTAATTGACTGTACCAAGTTGCCGCTTCTCGAAGGTGTCCTTTTAGCGTTTTCCCAGGGACAAAGGGCATTCCTGAAGGATCGCGCTTTATCAGGGTATCCGTTTCTGCACCGCCGGAAACTCCGGAACCACAGTGCCAATAACTCATAAATACAATTGAAATATTTGCTTTCATTTTATGATTGGTTTTTTGTTAATGGAACTCAACGTATGAATGTCTAACAAGGGGGATATTTTGGTGTCCTTGTCCTGTGTTGACAAATAATAGATACCTAATTGGCTCATATCCGCTGCATCTAGCTTCATTTCGTTAGCGATTTTATTAGCTTCAGTAAGGGTGTTTACTGATTTGGAAAGCGTCAACCACTGACGTACCTTACTAGCAATACCTTTTTTTACCGACTCCTTCTTTTTGGCCAGCAACTTCGCCCCTTCTATCAAATCCTCAATAGTATAATAGCTATCGGCAACATTATCAGAAGGTAATACTTCCGTAAAATAAGGCCCAGCGTTAAAGGAAAGGTTGTTTTCTGTTTGATAATACAATCGGTCTAGATCATCAAAGCTCTCAACATAACTACCCTGCACCTTGTGAAAATAGAGAGAAGCGGGCACCTTTCCCCCTTGACTTTCGCGCAGCTTTTTGCTAGCGTCTTTAGCGGCCTTGCAAAGACTCTCCGCCAGCGCCTCCGCCTGACTAAAAGGATAATTTTTCTTTACAATGGCAATACCTGCACAGGCGGTAAGACCCGTTTCTTTTATGGCGTCAATTCCTTGGGTTGCTTCTTCAAAGTTTTTCAAATAGGCTTGAACGAATGGTAAGGCATGCTGCGCCTTGCAAATCAGGGTCACATCATCACCGCCAATTACTATACTTCTGTAGGGCAGCATCTTATTATCATCTTTACCGCTAGACGCATCTTTCTCATTCAGCAGTTCATCATTAAACACCTCTATGATTGTTTTTTGAAAAGCCGCTTTTGTGGCTTGCTCCAAATCAGCTGAAAAACGCTTGATTTTTGGTAAGGGGTCATCAGTCCATTTCTCATCCCACAGTCGGATAAGCGTCTGACCAAGCGCATTGCCATCTGCGTGTATTACGGCCAACCACTCGTCTTTTTGCACCCACTCTTCGAGGTTGGCAGGCATCTCACGGCCTTCAAAACCATCCACCTCGGGTACACTTTTTTTAAGTAGCCGACTGCGATTATCAAAAGCCTCAAGTTTTGCAATGGCGCCCGCATCGATATAGTCTTCCTCTTTTTTGAGACCTTGTCTCCAAATTACAGGTTCACCACTCCTCCGACTTAGTTGCATGCTCATCAATCCCGTAAATGAGGGTGCAGCAGTATTGTTTTTTTGCTGGCGCAACAAGTCGTCTAATGCTTCCCATGCAGCTTTATTTACGTCCCCTTCTACAGCATAAACTGCTTGCGAGAAGAGCAAGCCTGGCGCTTTCTCGGCAATCGCCATCGGCAAGGATTCTACCAATAGCTTACATGCCGCTTCCTCCGTAAACGCAATCCGGATATGACCAGCTGCTGTTTGTATAACCTCAGGGTTATTTGCGGGTGCACTCCAATTCAGGATTTCAAAAGGCAAATCTTTGGTGACATACTCCACCAATTCGCTACCGCCTACAATTTCTTTGAGTTTGTTGGTGGTTTTGATAAAGTTTTGAATGCGGCCGACATCGCCGCCGTACAGGAAAATTTTACCCATAGTTTTTGGTTTTAAGGTTTTTAATACGGACAGTTCCATGTCCTGATGATGTTGCTTTACCCAATCCGATAAAAGACGGCAAAACGACATTGGCTGCAAACGTTAAGTTGAAAGCCAACAGCGGCACACCTTTATGCTTCAAGGGATACTGTTTTTGTACTTCTAAAATTTGTACTTGTATCTGCTCATCTATTCGCCAACCGGCACCTTTGGCAAAATCGAGAATATTATTGACCAATATGCGTTCTAGTAAAGCCACACGCTCTTCATTGGTTCTTAGATTATTAAAACTCCGATAATTGGACTCATTCAGCGCTAACCAATTATTCAAGTCGTAAAGTTTTGGGCGATTCGTTAGCCGCACTACAAAAGACTCCTGCTGAAATGTAGCCACAGTAAATGCTTCCTCTCTTGCTCCAATTCGAAACTGCAAAGGGCCTTTAGACAGCAATTGATAAATGGCGTCTGCGCCCTCGTTGACACATACAATTATGGCCTTTCCTCCTTTGATTTTATATTGTATCATTGGATAAGCATAGCGCAATTGGTCGCCAATATGGTTGTGAAAAAGTACCGATCCATCGCGCATCAAATTGCCTATGGCGCCGCGAAATAAAGCTATTTCATGCGGCTGCAAATCGTTTTGAAAAGTTACCATAAGGGTCTTGATTTCGGGCATAGGGGTATCGTTTTTTTTGAGGGGTACAAGTTATACTTTTAAAATGTGTAGCCAAATGAGAATGATCATATTTATTGAAAACTACACAGCCAAATATGTAAATCATTTATTATCAAATGACATCACCTAATAAATTGCCAATCGTTTGGGTTTCTTTTTTACCCGACGAATAGCCCTAGGATTGCGATAGGTCGTTAGCACAGCACCCGATGCACCACTTACTACTACCATTAAGTCGGCTGCCTGCTCTAAGTCTGTATTGGCTTGTATCATCTTGCGGGTAACGAAGTAAAACTTCAAGCCCTGTTTGTGAATGACCTCTCCGTACCGAATAACCATTTGAACGAGGTGCTGCCCTAATCCGCGTTGTGACATGCGTTGACGGCTGTGAAAAGAAAAGTATGTTTTCATAGTTTGCGGTATCTGTTGATTCATGCCGCAAAGAAATAGGTCATTTATTCGGTTTTACCGAACAAATAATAAAGAGGGACTAGTCATGTTAAAATACGTTGTCTTTTGGAATTTATCTATCAAAACGATTTCACAAAGGCAGACCAACTCCCATTTTACAAATAAAATTTGTACATAGCACTTACCAGCTGGCGCATTTCTTCGCGAACGGAATCCGGCGTCAAGACCTCCAAGTCCGGGCCAAATTCCAACAAGGTAGCATACAACTCTTTATTAGGTATCACCCTAATTCTATATTCGATGTACGGGCTATCTGCATCCGCGTTGCCCTTAACTTCCTTCTGAGACTTATGAATTGGTTTTGTTCTAATATAGTATGCCCTAGGTTTTTTTACACGTAAATCCACAATTACGGGACTGCTGGAATTAATCGTTACCCCAACAACATCATGAAAATAATCTTCTGGGTCAAAGTTTATGGGATACAGAAAGGTTTTTCCTGTTGGTAGTACAGCTACAATTCTATCTAATGACAAGTGCTTATACTGGCTGGGATGATTTAGCGGCTCAACAACCAAAAACCACCGTTGATTGAACTGCTTTAAATATAGCGGGCAGTAAATCTCTGTGGCTTCTTGCTGCTCAAAGGGCTTGTATGTTATTTGCAACTGTTGACAGCTGTTGATGGCATTGAAAAGATTGGGTACGTGTTCCCTTCCTTCGTAATCCAGATTAAATTCAGGCTCAATTATTTTTCTGGGCTCGTTCTCATCTCCATTTCCTTTTTGTTGCACCACCAAACTTTGAAGCTGCGGTATAATCTCTTGTAAAACGGCATAATCGCCAAATCCGTTAAGCGAATCAATTATCCTTTTCATTTCCAGCCGTTGTTCCATGCTCAACGATTTTTCACTTTCAAAAAGACGCATTTCAAAACTACTGTATCGATAAACTTTTGGACTTCCTGGTCCGTCCAACTTTTCTTCTATAATTGCTAAATCTGATAAAATCTCATTTCGGGCTTGCAACTCTTCCTCCAGATTTTTTAAGTCCGCAGTAATCGTACTTGAAGCAACATCATAGTCGTGATCCATGTAAAGCTGCTCAATGGCCTTTCTTGATAGGCCCATGTTCCTAGCTGCCACAAACTTTTGGTGTAACAGCTCCAATCTCTCTTGCTTTTTTTTCGTTAAAGGCATAGCGTCTGATTTTTGCGGCAATTTACTAAAAACACAACCTAACGCCCTATTCAAATTGACATTTTATTATTTGACAAAACCGAAGAAATGTAATACATCTTTGCTGCGTCAAACCATCCCAATCGGTCGCCATTATAAAACACCGAAAAGGCTTGTTCGACAAAACCGAAGAAATGCAATACATCTTTGCTGCGTCAAACCATCCCAATCGGTCGTCATTATAAAACACCGAAAAGGCTTGTTCGACAAAACCGAAGAAATGTAATACATCTTTGCTGCGTCAAACCATCCCAATCGGTCGCCATTATAAAACACCGAAAAGGCTTGTTCGACAAAACCGAAGTAAACCAATACATCTTTGCACCATCATTCACTCAAAAACGCTTTCACTATGACGACCATGACTTCCAATCTTTCGACTGCTACCCCTGCCCCATCGCTTTTCAAGCGCTTTCTCAATTGGTTTCGCGGTACCAAGCCAGCTGCGCCTGTTGCCTCAACAGTACTACCTACTCAGGAGCAGGCTTCCGAGCCGATTGAGGGGGCATCAACCGAACAGCAAATAGCACCTGTTGCTCCGCCCGCCAAGGTCGAACATAACCCTGCACTACGTAAGCTAATCGATGCTGACCACAGCGCCCGAGGGTATCACGAGGGTCGCAGCCGTGGGGACAAACACTTTATGGACTTGTCCATCGCCAGTATTTGCAGTGAATTGCAAGAGGCCGTTTTGGATGGAATAGACCAAAACC
>JAIULY010000085.1 GCA_022565875.1 Schleiferiaceae bacterium
CTACATTGTCGGAGGATTCGCTGCCGGAATCATTAATACCCTTGCAGGAAATGGATCGGCGATTACCCTGAGTTTACTCATGGCTTTTGGCATGTCGCCGAATGTTGCGAATGCGACCAACCGAGTGGGCATTCTACCCCAAGCCTTGAGCGCTGTGTTGAGTTTGAAAAAAACGAAACGAACAAAAAAACTATTTTTTGATAGCTTTTGGTTTTTTATTCCCATTTCTTTGGGTAGTATTCTCGGAGCCTTTTTAGCCATCGACATCGACCCGGAACTTCTCAAAAAGATTATTGGGGTATTGATGATTGGTATTTTAATTACGTTAGTAAAAAACCCAAAAAAATGGCTCATCAATACCGATATTGGCCAATCAAAAAAAACACTTACCAACTTCTCACTCTTTTTTGCCATTGGGGTGTATGGGGGCTTTATTCAAATGGGAATTGGAATTTTGTTACTGACGGCGTTAGTGCTCGTTGCTAAATACAGCTTGCGCGACGGTAATGTCATTAAGCTGGTGCTCGCTCTGGTTTTAATTATACCTAGTTTCTTTGTCTTTCTGTCCAGTGGTCAAATCCAATGGATTCCAGGATTATCTATTGCTATTGGATCGAGCGCAGGTGGCTTTTTCGCGGCGCGGTATCTATTAAATTACCCAAATATTAATTTGTACATTCGCTATTTACTCATCCTCCTCCTTGTAACAGCCATTAGCTTTATTTTTAAATTGCCACAGCTATTTGCGCAATTAGTACTTTATTAGGTAGAATTTTATCTAAAAACAGACCTAAACAAACACAAAGGCTTTGTCATTTGTTAAAAATAATAGTTATTTGCCCCGCTTCACAACACAGAAAAACGCAACAATTATGAAACTCGCACTTATCGCCGCTTTAGCAAAAAATAGGGTTATTGGAAAAGACAACCAGCTCATTTGGCATTTGCCCGAAGACCTCAAGCACTTTAAAAAATTGACGACAGGGCACCACATCATTATGGGACGCAAAACATTTGAGTCCATAGGAAAACCATTGCCCAACCGGGTAAATATTGTGATTTCAAGAAATGAAACCTTTTCAGCGCCCGGAGCATTTCTGGTTTCCAGCTTGGATCAAGCCCTGCAAAAAGCACGTCCTGATTCCCTTCCCTTTATTGTAGGTGGTGCCATGATTTACAAAGAAGCTCTCAAATATGTCACGGATATGTATCTTACTATAATTGACAAAGATTTTGATGGCGATGCATACTTCCCGAAATTTAAGGAAGAAGATTGGGCAATGCTATCCGAGTCCAAGCACACCAAAGAAGGACCGGACGGTTTTGACTATCGATTTGTGCATTACCAAAAAAAATAAACATCCACCGTCACGAAAAGTAAAGGTTGCCAAGGTTGCGTAAGTTGTTATAAATTTACCGCTTGAGCAACCTTATTTTTTTCTCCATGACAATCAGATTTCTAATCCTACTTGCGGCTGCCCTTTTGAGTGCATTTGTGCAAGCGCAAGACCTAGCTTGTTATCATTTTGATGAAAAGGGAAGTACGCGTCCTTTGGTTATAGATCAATCGCACTTAAAAATCCACTTAGCTTTCGACACCCTAGAACAGCGCGTTATGGGCAAGGTCAGTATTGATTTTACGCTCAAAAGATTTGCAGTAGATACCATCGCACTGGATGCGCCCAATATGTCCATCAAAAAAATGGTGTTGAATGGTAAAAAAATACGCTTTGAACAGCGCAAGAACCAAGTTGTCTTTGCTGCATCAGGCTTGAAAGCCAGTGAAAAATATCAGCTAGAAATCGATTACGAAACCCAGCCAGAAAAAGGATTGTACTTTGTGGGTTGGAATAATCAACCGAACGTCCGTCGTCAAATTTGGACGCAAGGCCAAGGCATCGACAATCGGCACTGGATTCCACACGTAGACGCCCAAAACGACAAACTGACAAGTGAGCTCTTCATCACCTTTGATAAAAAGTACGAGGTTATTTCCAACGGGGACCTCATTTCTAAAAAAGAAGCAGCAAACAACCAAATTACTTGGCACTATCACCTAACGAAGCCACACGCCTCCTATTTAATCATGCTAGCCATAGGCGAATTTGACAAAAAAAGTTACACATCAAAATCTGGTGTGCCCATTACCAACTATTATTACCCCAACCGCTTAAAAGACTATGATTATACCTATCGGCATACCAAAGAAATCTTTGATTGGCTAGAGACCGAACTCCAAGTGCCGTATCCTTGGGGGAGTTATAAACAAGCTCCGGTGAAGGACTTTTTGTATGGTGGAATGGAAAACACAGGCGCCACACTTTTCAATGACATCTACCATTCTGATGAAATAGAACTTCGGGGATTGGGGTATTTTCGGGTGAATGTACACGAATTGGCGCACCAATGGTTTGGGAATTACATAACCTCCTATGCGGGACGTGACCATTGGTTGCACGAGGGTTTTGCTACGTACTACGAGTTTTTGGCCGAAGCTCACCTCTTAGGAGAAGACATTGCTACACTTGAACGCCTCTCGGCGCTAGAAGCTGTGTTGAAAAGTCCGCCTAAAAAACCTGTGGCACATTCAGAATCCGGAAATTTAGGCCATTATCAAAAAGGCGGTTTGGTTTTGCATTTATTGCGTGAAACACTCGGGCACGACAATTATCGCAAGGCCATTACACACTATTTAAAGCAGTTTGCCGAAAAAAATGTAGTGACGCAAGATCTTGAAAACGCCATTCACCAAGCCACTGGATTTGTCCTCGACACCTTCTTTTATCAGTGGGTTCATCATCCTGCTGTACCCGAAATTACCTATAGCTACCAATGGATTGAAAAAGAAAACACCACGTTTATTCAACTCATTACCAAACAACAAACGGATGCCACCTTCGCTTTTGATATTCCGACACAATTTTGTTATTCCACGGGGAAAAAAGAGGTGATTATTCCCCTACACATAAAAAACGAAGTAGATACTTTTCTAATTCCCATTAAAAACAAGAAACGTCCACAATGGGTTACATTAGATCCGCATCGATTGTTGCCTGCCACTCTGAAAAGCCATGCATCAGCCGATGAACTCATACAGATACTGACAGAAAGCAGTCATTTGGGTACTCAATGGCAAGTGGTACAAGAGCTTAAAACAACTGCTGAACTCCCCAGCGCTGAGATGTTAACCGTGCTCGAAAAAGCAAAATTACACCCAGAGATAAAGGCCATGGCCATTGGGGCATTGGTGCGGAATGACACGTTGCCCAAAAGCATGGCTCGGTATTTACAAAAAAACATGACCATCCCCTTGGCCGAGGCACTTTTGGATGCGCGATGGGCCGCCGATTCGACCAATTTTACTATTTTAGAAACGATGCTTGATTTGCCCAGTATGAGTGTCAAAGAAGGCGCTTTGTGGGGGTTGTTTACGGCCAATCCAAGTGGAATGAGTGACTACCTCATCCAAACAGCACCGTTTGCCAATCGAGAATATGGCGTATTTCCCATCACCTATGCATTTTTACAAATGTTGAATGGCAATCGCGCCTATGGTCCCGTTTTGTTCGATTACTTGCGGCCGCAACACGATGTTAGTCAGCGAAAACAAGCGATGGACATTTTTGGACTTATCAAGGCCCCCAACCCCGAAATCCTTGCAGCGGTTTATGATGCTTCTCAGCATTTCAATTCGCGTATGCGCGGGCCTGCAAAGCAATTTTTTCAAAATGCGTATGAAGATCCCAACCGAAAGGCTGGGGTAATTGCCTTTATTTCGAGTATTTCAGTCGATGAATCAGAAATAGCGGAACGCTTTAAGAAATTAGGAATTGAATACCCCGCAGATGAAAGCCAATAGATTGTTTTCTTATGCGCTGTTGGTTTTGGAAATACTGCTACTAGCGGGCAGCTTTGCCGTAGCGTTGTATTTGCGATATGATGAGTTGCGAATCGACAACGACCTCTATTACAACTACTATCTACAACTTTTCTTTTTCCTTATTGCCTCTTGGTTGGTCACAACCGCGTTATTCAATCGCCATCACCTAGTCCCTACGGAAAAAATCAGCACCTCCCTCAATAAATTGAGTCGTGGTTTTTTGATGGAAATGGCTTTAGTTGGATTTTTTATTTTCATGATGAAAGGCGACTACAGCCGCTTGTTTTTTGTATTTTTAACCCTTACCGCCGTTCCATCGCTTTATGTTTTGCGCATTCTTTGGATAATGTGGTTTCGCAATTATTTGAAAAATCCCCAAAGAGGGCGCAATATTGTACTGATTGGCAACACCAATGCAGCGCATTTCTTTGAACAAAGTGTACACAACCATCCCGAGTACGGGTTACGCATTCAAAAATGGCTACAAAAACCCAACGACCTAGTTCAGGACATGTCAACACTTCGAGCAGGGGGACTAAAAGTGGATGAACTCTACGTTTCTCTTCCGCCAGAGTCGCCACAGGTGGCCGAAGTTTTCCGTTGGGCCGAAGAAAATTTAGTTCGCTTTCGGTTTTTACCTGAACTAGGGCCGCGTTTTTTGCGCAATGCTTCATGGGAAGTATTGGGTACAACGCCAATACTAAAGGCCCGTAAAGAGCCACTCACCCAAGTACACAATCGCCTCATTAAGCGACTATTTGATGTGGTTTTTGCTACAATAGCATTGCTTTTTTTGGTGCCCTTAGTTTTCCCTTGGGTAGCCATTGCCATAAAATGGGAAGATGGCGGCAGCATCTTTTTCAAGCAATTGCGCTCCGGGCAGAACAACCGTTCGTTCAGCTGCTGGAAGTTTCGCACCATGAAAACAACCGTTGCAGACCCCACCAAACAGGCCATAAAAAACGATCAACGCGTAACGCGAATAGGACACTTTCTCCGCAAACACAATTTGGATGAATTGCCTCAATTCTACAATGTTCTAAAAGGAGAGATGTCTGTGGTAGGTCCGCGACCGCACATGCTTGAGCACACCGAAGCTTATCGCAAAAAAATAGCGGCATTCATGGTGCGGCATGCCATTGTGCCTGGACTTACTGGGTTGGCGCAAGTAAGAGGCTTTAGAGGCCCTACTGAGCAAGATACCGACATGGAGCTGCGCATAGAAAACGATGTGTACTACCTAGAGAATTGGTCCCTGTTTTTAGATATGAAAATCATTCTAAAAACTATTTGGTTGACGATAATTGGGCAAGAGACCGCAGTGTAGCCAATTTGTGGGGCACCAGATACCGGAAAAAGTAAGTTTTAAAAAACAATACACTGCGTTTGGCATGTATGAGAAGTAGCGGATTAAAAAGCACTTCACTTTCAGTTTGGTACTGACTTTTATTAAAAGCTTTGACCTTTGATTTAGCACTGAAGCCGCTATTTCTTATGGGCGCTGTTTTGCGTTCGGCTTTCTTTTCTGTCAGGCGAGTTTAACAAAGTTGTCTTCAAGTTTTACGTTAAAATTTATCTCTGCTTTCAATGCTTTAAAAACTTTTAGTATCGTGTCAATTGTCGCACTGTTTGCACTACTTTCAAGTTTTGAAATTTGAGCTTTCTGAACTCCAACAAGTCGTCCGAGTTCTTCTTGCGTCAAGTTTCTTTCTTGTCGAGCAGTTTTAATCATCTTACCTAAAACGTCCATACGAAGTTCGTATTCGTATTCGTCACGCTCTTGTGTACCGACTTTACCTATATACTTGTCTTTCATTTCGGCAAGCGAATAGGTTTTTAATTCTTTAGTTGCCATATGATTACTTTTTTTGTTTTTTGTTAAAATATTTATCTCTTAGTCTTACTGCCCGATCAATTTCGTTAGCCGGAACTTTGTCAACTTTCTTTATGAAACCGTGTGTCGCAAGAACCAAAGTTTCTTTGTTATCGGTCTTGTCCCAAAATGCAAGAAGTCTGATTTGAAGTCCTGCGAACTTTGTCCGAAACTCCCAAATGTCATTTTGTAGCTTCTTAAAAAGTTTTGGGTCATTGGTTTGTTCAGCAAGGTCAATATTGTAAAATATTTTTTTAACGGTCTTTCGGTCAAGTCCTGAAATGAACTCGTCCGCTTCTTCTAAAAATTTTGTCTCAAAATATCTCATTCAAGGTTGTCTTGTTCAACGTTACAAAGGTAACGAAAGTTTCTAAATATAGAAACATGTTTTTTCGTTATTTTTTCAAGTATCGGTTTTTTAAGCTGACGCACAACTACTATATATACGCGCCCCTTCATTTGATACATTCATAAAAGTGCAGCATTGGTTAGATTCCTTTGGAATGTTCTGTTGAATGTAAAACACATTTTAATGCATAAAAAAACCGCCTCTTTCGAAGCGGTTTCATTACTCATTGATATTGATATTGTTCTTATTCCACAATCGTCAACTCATCAATTAGGTGTGTTGCACCAGCATATTTGTCAATAATGAATAGTACAAAGCGGATATCGACATTTATGGTGCGCTGTAATTTATCATCAAAAATCACATCGCCTGCCATAGCCTCAATGTTGCCATCAAAAGCCAAACCGATTAACTCACCTTTGCCGTTAAGCACAGGAGAACCAGAATTTCCACCGGTGATATCGTTGTCCGTCAGGAAGTTTACAGGCATATGGCCAGCTGCGTCTGCATAGCGACCAAAGTCTTTCTCATTGTACAACTCGATCAAACGTTGTGATAAATCAAATTCTTTATCGCCAGGCTTGTGTTTGGCAACGGTGCCTTTAAGGGTGGTAAAATAGTTTTTACTGGCATCGTTGCGTTTGTCTTTTGGCAATGCACGAACGGTACCGTACGAAAGGCGAAGGGTAGAATTTGCATCAGGGTAAAGAATTGGGCTCAATCCTGACTCGCGCAAACCTTTTACCAAACGTCTAAAGGCCACGTCGAACTTTTCTTGTGCCGCATCTATTTCATCAGTGCTGGAGTTATAATGGCTTATCAAATCCATTGACAAAGCATAAAGGGGATCTGCCTCAATAACACCTTCGATGGGGAAGTCTAAAAAGGCCATCAACTTATCTGCATCAGTGAACATGCTCAATGCAAATGCACTTTTTACAAATCCATCAAAGTTGCTTTCCGATTTTTCTACAATCTCAGCGACCTTAGGTGCTAGTGTATAATTGGCTTTCGCTGCATAAAGATTCAATTGAGCAATCAAAACATCGCGTTCCAAAGGCATGAACATGCTGCCGTACATTTCATTGATGGCAGCTACCAAATTTGGTTTCATTTTCTCGCGTTGTTCTGCATCAGCTTTAGCGTAATTGTTCAATTGATTACCAAGACGTGCAGGCACTAGAGCCATTCCTGCGGTCCGCAACATAGAAAACATGTAATTACTGTGACGTGCGCGGTCATTCGTAAGATCGTAAAAAGCATTAATATCAGAAATGACATTACCGTAGTACTCTTTGTTTTCCTTTTTATTGGCCCACTTGTCGAATTTTTTCTCCGTTTTGGCTTTTGTAGCGGCTGTTTTGTGTTGCGTAAGGGCGTCGATCATTCCTTGACGATTTTTCCAGTAATTAGCTACACTAGCATATTTAGAGGCATAGTCTAGGCGGATTTTATCGTCTTTATCCATGTGTACCTTCATGGCATCCATTCCAGTTTTGGAGCCTTCAACCCAAGCGGGATAAGCGTAATTCACGTTTTGGTTGATACCTTCAGCTGGCATCCAGCGGTTGGTTCTTCCGGGGTAACCAAGAATCATGGCGAAATCGCCTTCTTTAACGCCCTTCAAACTTACGGGAAGGTGGTGCTTTGGTTGATAAGGCACATTGTCAGCACTGTACTCAGCAGGGCGATTATCTTTCCCGGCATAAACACGAAACAAGCTGAAATCCCCAGTATGACGTGGCCACTCCCAGTTATCTGTATCTCCACCAAATTTACCGATGCTTTCTGTAGGAGTCCCTACCAAACGTACATCAGTAAAATCTTCATAAACAAAGAAATAAAACTCATTACCCTGAAAGAATGAACGCACAGAAACGGTGTAACGTCCATCTTCATCATTTTCTTGCTGAATCAATTTTGCCTCGGCTTGAATGGCAGCTTCGCGTTCTTTTTCAGACATATCGTCATTTAGTTTAGACAAAATGCGATCGGTAACATCGTCCATTCTCACAAAAAAGCGCACGTAAAGCGATTTTGGTTTCAATTCGGCAGCGCGACTTTCTGCCCAGAAGCCATCACGCAAATAATTGTTTTCTGGTGAAGAAAGCTCTGCAATTTTATCATAACCACAGTGGTGATTTGTCAATAACAAGCCATCTTTAGATATCAATTCTGCGGTACAGCCACCGTTAAACTGAACAATGGCGTCTTTCAAACTAGAATTGTTGACACTATAAATTTCTTCCGCGGTCAACTGCAAGCCCATTTTTTGCATGTCGCGATGATTGAGACGCTCGATATGCATCAAAAACCACATTCCTTCGTTGGCAAAAAGCGACGCGGGGAACACCAACGCAGCCACCAAGAAGCTCAGCATTAATTTTTTCATTTGTATGTATTTGAGTTAAAAATTGTTTGAAAAAGCCCACAGGACTTCATCTATTTTACAACAGGCGCGAAGATAGTATAAAGGTAGGTAATAACACAACCATTGACCCCGAGCGCTCCTTTGGGAGAAACGACTTTGAAAATGGCAGAATTATAGTTGTTAGCGATCAGGATTGTGTCTGTTGGATATGATCTACAAAATCGCAAATTTGTGCGATTACTGCATCGTCACCAAGAATTTTGCGATGCCCTAAACCCTTTGTAATAAAAGTAGTTGCAGAGGGCCAAACACTTTTAAGCAGGTGAGCAGAGGCAATGGGGCTGTCGCGATCGTCTTCATCGTGAATGATTAGGCCGGGAACATCGCGTGTTTTCATAATTTCAAATGGCGCGTGAACCTCGAGATGACGTTGGTATTTTTTCTCCAAGCGCTTTATCATCATGGCTTTTGTTTTGCCATTTGCGCCAGTAAGGTCACAAAAGTCATCAATAACACTTTGCACGGTGGCTGGGGTGCCTATAGTAACAATACCTTTAAAAGAAGCACCATTGGAAAAAGCATTGACTGTTGCCACGCCACCCAACGAGTGCCCTACACCAACCAAAAAAGGTCCAAACTTTTGATTAACAAACTCAATAGCCTGTACAAACTCCAATAAATCAGTGGTTTTATCGTCAGAAGACCCGTGAGCGGGAGCGGTAAAGAGCGTGATGCGATAGCCCTTTTTTACGAGTGCCTCCGCAATGCGATAAAATTGGGTACCTCTACCCGACCAACCATGCGTAAACAGAATATTTGGACCAGATTGCCCTTTGTGGTAAACCGTAATGCGTTTTCCATTGATGGTTTCTCGGTGTAATGCGCATTGGTATTTAAACGGAGTTTCTCGCTCAGGTGTGGTGTATTTTACTGGTGTAAAAAACAATTTAGTCAAAAAATTGCTAGCCAATGACGGACTAAACGCTTGCAGCGTTGCAACAGTAACCTTTATTTGAAAAGGCACTTTAAGGCTAGGCTTTGGCACTGTATCATTATTCCCCATACTAATGATTTTAAAGTGTGCCCGGGACTGGATTCGAACCAGCACGACCGTAGGTCACTACCCCCTCAAGATAGCGTGTCTACCAATTTCACCACCCGGGCATTTGCCTTTGATTGAAAAAAGAACTCATAGCGAAAAAGGCGCTTTAAAGCGCCTTTTTCTTTGTGACCCGGCTGGGGCTCGAACCCAGGACCCATACATTAAAAGTGTATTGCTCTACCAACTGAGCTACCGAGTCGTTACTTTTGCAGTGATGCTGTACTAGCTTCTCAATTGCGGGTGCAAATATACGGTCGATTTTGAGTTTCACAAGTCCAACAACAAAAAAAAATAAAGTTTTTTTTGAGTTGCTTATTTATCAAGGATATAGTTTTTTTGTGCCCTGTAAAAAACATACAAATGAATCAAAAAATTGCCCTCATTGGGTACATGGGAAGTGGAAAAACAAAGGTTGGAAAGCAAGTAGCCAGTCTTCTCAACTACGAATTCATCGATTTGGATGCACATTTAGAAGCGCAATTGGGCAGTTCCATAGCAGAAATCATCACAAAAAAGGGAGAATTATTTTTCCGAAAGGCCGAACGGGCTCTTCTATTGGAGATTTTGTCAACTGAAAATTCCATGGTGTTAGCTACAGGAGGTGGTACGCCATGTTATTACAACAATATGGATGTGCTGATAGAGCATTGTCATTGTATTTACCTCAGTGCACCTGTAGGCGTTTTGTACAGTCGTTTAAAAAACGACCGAGACCATCGGCCGCTTATTGCCCACCTTTCCGATGAAGATCTAAAAGAGTTTATAGGGAAACACCTTTTCGAGCGCACGCCATTTTACCAAAAGGCACATCAAACCCTTCCTGCGCTGAACGCAACGGCCAAATCAATTGTTGATGCAATTAAATTTCAAAAAAATGAATAACGACATATTAGAAACCATCAAAACACGACGCACGGTCAAGCCCATGGATTATACAGGGGAAATAGTTCCTGAAACCGTGGTGACACAAATTTTAGAGGCCGCAAATTGGGCTCCCACACATGGCTACACCGAACCGTGGCGGTTTGTCGTATTTTCCGGGACAGGGAAAAATAAGTTGCTTGAATTCATGACCCACTTGGCCGACGGTGACACCCCCAATCCGATTCGTTATGAAAAACGAAAAGCTGCTTACGATGCCGCAAGTCATATTATTGCCATAGGCATGAAGCGAGGTGACAATCCTAAAATACCCGAAATCGAGGAGGTGCTTTCCGTTGGAATGGCCGTGCAAAACATGTGGTTAGCTACGCATGCTCTTGGCTACTGCGGCTACTGGAGCACAGGTGCGGATGTCTTTCGTGAGGAACTAGCCAACTTTTTGGGATTAACCGAGGCGGATAAGTCACTCGGATTTTTCTATTTAGGTGTTCCGGCGAAACCCAACAAAGAGGGGATTCGAATGACGGATATTCGCGCGAAGGTTGTGGAGATAAAAGCGTGATCCGACTCCATTCAGCTAACAGGTACCCCAATGTAGCCTCACACTAAAAGTTGCATTGGGGATTTTTGTTTTAAGTAGAAAGGTTTGCGCGAGTAAGTTACGGGAAACTGTTTCATTGAGATTCGTTTAGGGATGCTTTGCCACCACTTGGAGGTAAAGTTTCTCCACCTTATCGCGTGCCCATTGCGTTTTCCTCAAAAACGTGAGGCTCGATTTTATGGTGGGGTTGTTTTTAAAGCAATTGATAGTGATGCGTTGAGCAAGCTCTTCCCACCCAAAATGGGCAACTAGCAGTTCTAACATTGCAGCTAGTTTCACCCCATGTAAAGGATTATTAGCTTGAGTCTCTGGTTGATTAGGATTTTGGTTCATAATAAAGTGTTGTTTCAAAAATGTAGCTGTCAAAAGTACAACGAAAGTATAAAAGGAAGCGCGTTTTCGAATAGCGGGATGATACCGGTCGCAATTGTGCCAAAAAATTCGGCGATATTGTGCCAGTTGTTCACCGGTCGCCATTGTGCCACTAGTGAGTTATTCAATATGGACCAGACACTTCACCGGTCGCCATTGCGCCATAAATGGGGGTGTGAAATGTAATTTGGCGAAAGTTACACCGGTCGCAATGGTGCCACTGGTGAGCTGTTCAATATGGACTAGACACTTCACCGGTCGCAATTGTGCCATGATTGAGTTA
>JAIULY010000086.1 GCA_022565875.1 Schleiferiaceae bacterium
ACTGTGTCTGGGTCATAGTCTATATTGTTGCCAAAGTATTCAATCAGAAGTTTTAAGTAAATTTCAAAAGGCGTGAAAGACTGCCCGATATGTGTTTTCTTTTTAAACTCTTGAATATCGGCAGGTAGAATAGTAGTGGATTGCTCCCAGAGTTTTTGAAATTCAATTTTTGTAAATTCTACATCATCATAATCTTTCAGGGCAATGTTCAATTCATAGTTTGGTGATTTTTTAATGCCTAAGCCAGCTTCAGTCAAGTTTGAAGATCCCATTATTACCCATCCGTCTGAATGCTCAGAATGCTTTTCAGGTAAGAACAAATAGAACTTTGCATGAATGGCCTTGGAGTTATGTGCTCTAACTTCGATTCGCCCATTAATAACATCTTCAATAAAGTCTAATATCCCTTCTTCAACCTCTTGAGAGTACTTAGCTTCTTTGAGGTCTTGTATAAACCAATTTAAAAATTCGTTTTTGGTTTTTTGTTCATCACCAAAATACAACAAGCCTTTTTTCTGTGCATCAGCAAACATTTGGTCAACATTTATTCCGACTAGTATTTTGATATCCTTTATTTCTTTCAAATATTGCTGTAAAGCAAAATATCCAGATGAACGGAAATAACCAACAACTGCATGAAAGGCATAAACATCCTTCATGTTTTCTAAAATGCCTCTGAACTTTTGAAAAACTGTTTTCTCTTCTGTATTTGTAAAAAACTTAGTGCTCATATTTTCTTCAACAGGTTTTTCAGTCCATCAGCCAAAAATTGCAAGTTACCAAGCTCATTTAAAACTGTCGATTGAATAAACTCAATTTGTATTTCCTTTTCACTCCAAAATCTTTGCTCGTATCGGGATCATTTCTTTTGTCGCCACTCGTTCGCTTCTCTCAATCTTGCTCAACATAGACGTGTCAATGTCGCGTTCGGCTGCAACTTTTCTTAGCAGAAGGCCCAGTTGTTCTCGTCTGTTTCGCAAATATTCTCCGAAAGAATTCATCTTGTCGTATTGGTTTGGGCTAATTTGTCAAAAGTATGATTTACTTTTATTTCTGGCGTCTGTCCCTTGAAAGAATTACTCACAGCACGTTTTTTATTTTACTGTGTTCGTAAAACGCAGTTCGCCAACACCCACATGACTTATTCTAGGGAGTTGGCAATCGCTTCGCTTACTTCAAGCTCTTTTGGTTTTTTAGTTTTGGTTGTGCGTGTCGGCAAAAAGCCAAATGTGCATGAATGTGAGGTTGGCTTTTACACTGAGCGATAACCATCCTATTGGGCATATATAGCAAAAAAGCACGGCCCTAGCTAGGGAAAGGATACTGTGTGCCTATAAAGATATGGCCGCAGAAAATGGGACGGACCTAAAGAAACGCACGCTCGACATTTGAGGATGCCGTTGGCTTACAACCTATTGACACCTGCGGTTTGCGCCACTAGTGGCGGCCCAGCTTTGGGGTTTGCCGGCGCCAATAAAGCCCATACTGTTTACCAATCCCATACCGGCATCGTAAAGCGAGTACGACGGGAACTTTGGGTTAGAGTTATAATCCATGTGTACATGAATAGATCCGAGGTGTTGCAGTTTTTCGGCCACTTGCACACTCATCATCACCTCATTCCACAACCGAGAGAAGCGATCTTTGGGGTTTTTAAAAACAAACGAGCGGTATATTTCGCGGACACCTTTACCCACATCCCACAGGCAGATCACGGTAGAGTACTTCACCCACGGGCCTTTCACCTTAGAGTCTGTACCGACAAAAACACGTCCATTTCCGTGGGCGTTTTGCCACTGTTCCACATACGCCACCACATCTACCACCCGCTGTCCATTCGAATCACGGAAAGGCTTGGCGTCATCCCACTGGGGTTCATTGTTCATTTCCATATTCATCCTTGTAAACGCTTTTAGAGGTGCTAATATAGTACAAACAAGACGTACAACGGAAAGAAAAGATAAAAGGTTCGTTATTGTTTTGTTAAGGGGGGGGTATATAACGAACATTCAACCTAAATAAAGAATTAAAGATAAATAAACTATGAAATATGCAGTACACATTCTAAAAGATACTGTTGACTGAAGAAAATGAGCTGTTCACAAAACGGAAAATTAAAATGAGGTAATACATAAAGGCGAGACATATCTTTGCCTTAAACAAAAAATAAAACACCAATGAAGAAGACTCTTTTTCTTTCGCTTGGAATAGCATTATTACTGAGTAGTTGTCAACAGTTACAAAACATGACACAGGCGCCTACATCGGTGCAAGCACCCAAATTCACCACTATGGAGAAACTCATTCAGTTAACACCAGGGATGAGTTTAGATGATGTAGTGAAAACACTGGGCACTGAACCGTATGATGTTTATACCATCAATCATGAAACGAATCAAACCGTTTATATTTGGCATTATAAAAAAGTGCAACGAACTGAAAACCCTGTTATACTAGCAACACGTTCAGGCGCAACAAGTGGCGCAGAAGTATTGTGTTGCTTGGAGGTTGTATACGTGACACTTGAGAACCAAAAATTCGTGCGCTTAATAACAGACGCGGGTAAGCAGAACACAAGAATCACAAAGGAAAAAGAAGGAGAAACGGAACAACAAGAAAGCACATTTCGCTCCATATTTAGAAGAAAGTAACAACTGTTTTTGTAAGCATAAGGCCCGTATTGCAATACGGGCCTTATTTTTTTGACGAAATACAAACCTACTAAACCACAACAACTCAAAATCGAGGGTACTATTACCTAACAAACAAAAGTTTCTTCTTGACGATACTTAGATAACTGGCGCTTATTGGAATTTTAGCAACCTCTTGTTGCCTACCTTTTATCTTTAGCTCGAGAAATTTTTTCGAGGTGCTAATCATACTCAAATACTTAGAATGCACTACAAAGCTTTTGTGCACGCGAACAAAAGAAACAGGAAGGATTTCAGTTAAATCCTTCATGGATTTTGTAACTAGTACAGGGGAAGAATTAATGTTATCAGTATGAATGAAGCAATAACTATTTTCGGCTACGATGTGCGTTATTTCATCCAATAAGAAAAAATGATACCCTTGTGTGTTTTTTATAATTAAATGTTTTTGAGAATTGTAAACGTGTCTTGCAAATTTTTGCAATGCGTTCTGCAATTCAGCTAAATCGACAGGGGGGGTTATGAAATATAAGGCATCCTTATTTATTGCCACTTTTGCATACTTGATGTGGTCGGCAATAATAATTACAGCTGGTAATGATTGACAATGCGGCCTAACCGTATCTAATAAATCAACAGCTAGGCCATCATCGAGTGCTAAATTTAAAAACACAAGATGTGGCTGCTGCTCTAATATTAATGATTTGGCCATCTTTACGGAAGATGTACTGCCTATTTCCATAAAACTATCCATCCTAGACATTGCCAATCGCAAGGACGCAATAGTCTCCACGTTTTTTTCTATGATGAGGAAGCTGTGTTTCATTTTGGGATATCTAAAGTAGTATCTAGGTTTATTACCAAATGGATGACTAAAATCAACCTGTAAACCATTGGCGATTTTTACTGCTTATTGGGGGGCCTGCAACTTTCTTGTTATTTGATGAAACCAAAGAAACAAATACAACAAATAGCAATTTGAATGGCCCCACATCTAAAAACAAGCATATTGGCAAACAATGACTGTACTAGGAATGAGGGTTCTAAAAACAATTGAAGCTCGTTTGGGCGATATACACTACATTTCAAAATCCCTCAAGCAAAACAAGCCTATGCGAAAAGGGGAAAACCCTATCTTTTACATACTAAAAATTATTTGCTTGATTTTTGCTCGGCTGGGCAAAGTTCAAGTTCAATAGCACTACACTCGTCTTTTGCAAAAATTCGTCCGCTTCGCAGTGTTAAATAATACCGCTTTTTGAAGGCATTGTCCAATTTATCCCTTATTACATCTTGGTTACATTTAATCTTTAATACAACGCACAGAGTGTCCGAAGGCTCGGAGAATAAATCCATTACCAGAATGATTAGGACTAAAACTTATAAAAAGTGAACCAGTTCCAGTTTGACCCGTTGAAGGAACAGTATGTGAACTTGACCAAAGTATACCTTGAAGCCCTATATCTTCTATTAACCCATTAAAAGGATTTCTTTTACCAGCCATCGCCCATTTGACTGCAGAAGAGAAAGCGCCTGTGCTATTATTTGTACTCCAACTTTGTCTTTCAAATTGTAATTCAGGATATGTCGGTAAACGATAACCACTTGGGCAAGGATTATTCACACCATTTACACCTTGCCACAAATTGATATTCTGAGGGCTACGCCAGTCATTAGGAGAAGAACTTGCGATTATAAAACTCCCATGACCCGGCTGGTCAATACTGCTCAATGTTGTTGTGGTCAACGAGTTTCTACACTGGTGTCCATCTGCGCCTCTTCCCCATTGGTAAAGGTCGCCATAAGCCAATGAATCTGTACTACTTGTTGCCGCTTGGCTTGCACCGAGGTTGCGGTCCATCCAAGTTTTACCTGTTATGGGGTTTGTTACGTCGACAACAACGGTGGGGGTGCTGTTGCAGTGTACGGTGCCGGGTGGGTAGGTTGCCACAGTACCACTAGAAGTTGTGAAACTAATTTCAGAACCATAAACAGTCCCAAGAGCATTTGTTGCATACGCTTTTACATAATACGTAGTGTTAGCCCTCAAGCCGTAAAGCGTACTGTTGAAAGGACCAACAGAATTGCCATCAATTGTTGAATTAATTAAAACTACTGGGTTAGGTAAAGTATCCCAACAAACCCCTTTTATTAATGACCCTCCTATTTGACTACTAACATTGTTGTTTTCAATATCAACCTGATTATTTGTAGTGTTAGCTGCATTGCCAGTGACTACAATAAGATCATTTTGCGGCAATGGTGTATTCACTGAATTCAAATACATGGCAACAGACTGCACTACCGTTGGGTGTGTGGTAATTAATCTATGAGCCATAAAATGAGAGATGGAAAACTGAGTAATAAGATTGATGTTGCTATTTTGTGCGACACCAAGTGCACTCGTTTCGGCCACCACACCATCATCCTTGCCTGGTAAAATATTGTCGAAACTAGGAACCCAACAAAGACCACCCAATCCTTGACATGGAGAGTTTTCTGCACTAATTGCATAATATGGAACTGTAGATTGAGGATTATTCCGCAAGGATGTTATGAAGCCAAGGTTTGGATCCATGTCTTTTATCCCTTGTGTATTCAATGCAAAATATGGCAATAAAATAGGTTTGTCTATTCCTATGAGAAAACCCATGAAATAACGAATTGCTGCCAAAGGTGACCCATGATGGGGGGTTGCAAGGGTTATTAAGTTAGAAACTAAACTAGCTCCATTATGATTTTCAATTGTGCTTCTAGAAACCAACCCACCCATACTATGTGAAACGATATCTACTGATGCGCCATTTAGCTTGGACTGAATTTCATTTTTTAATAACAATCCGTTATCATTAATATTTAAACTCGAATTATAACCAAAGGTGACAATATGACTGTACCCGACTGATTGTATCAAGGGGATTATTTGATCATAAAATCCAGACCAGGCGGACTGTGGACCGCTCAACCACCCATGAACTAATAATAATACTCTTTCGTTATTGTTTAAAGGCGGTACTTGGGTAAATATGAATTCGCCTGAATTATCCTTGGTAACTTTTTGCAATCCCATTTCTATATTGCTGGGTGTTTGTTTATCCACTAAAAGCATAACTGATAGTATAGTAATCCCTTGACTTGCGCTACTCTTTAATGTTGAGCTGTAACCCGAATTAAAATTTAGGATATCCAACTGGGCAATTACCTTAGAGCCATCAACATCAAAGAACAACGGGAAGTATTGCAGGTCATTTTCAATAAATACCGCTAATTTTGACATATCTGTAAAATTCGCGGGTAATGGAATTTCGAGGAAAGCAGTTTTCATTAATGAATCTTGAGCTATACTTAAAGAAAAAACTTTACCAACAATTTCAACGTTTTGATTTACAATGCTGGTAGGTTCATTACCTGTGTAGCCAATGGAAATTTCCGTGTTTCCAGGTAGAGCACCTTCTGGTAGAATGATTTTCAAACCATTATCCGCCTCAACTTCTCCTCCCTCTGTGCCAATTATCCCAGTAAAAATGCTTTGAAATTGAGGCGTATCTATTTCTTTATCTTTTGTGCACGAATAAAAAGACAACAGTAAAACTGTAACTTGCAAAACAATCAATCCCTTTTTCATAGTTTTTATTTTTTATTAATTTATCCCAACCGAACTAATTAATATAGGACTAAGAGCCTCATTACCTACTTCAAATTAAAACTCATTTTTCTCTCAAAGTATTCAAGGTGACATTGGTAACAAAGAGGTTCCGTACTCTAACCTAATTGATAAATATTACCGCTTAATTATTTTAAACTCTCTTACGCCTACTTCGGTATAAACACGCAAAACATAAGCACCTACACTCAACTGGGAAATATCCAATTCAACTGAAGATTTATTAATTGTTTTGACAAGCAGAAGTTGTCCTTTTGTGTCGTAAATTTTTATTTCATTCAACACTAAATTTTCTAGCTTAATCATCAAAATACCGGATGTAGGATTTGGATAAATCTTTATTCCGTTTAAGTCATCGTGAGGATTTAAATCAATGTTTTCAATAAAAATCTTATTTGACATGTAAATACATCCGTCTGTTGCGTATAGTATTGCATAATATTCACCTCCTTCTAAAGGAGTGTATTCTGTATTACTTTCATTTTCTTGGACAACACTTCCATTTTTTATCCAAACTATCTCTTTAATGTCTCCATTAAAACTTTCTAAATATAAATCGCAAGGAAGTTCGCCCTCATTTGTTACATTTAAAATTAAATTATTAGTGTCGCAAAAAATAATTTGGCTATCACGTACAATGAAATATACTGTAGTAGCTAAGCCATTGTAACTAAATTCGACCTGAGCTTCACCGATTTCTTTTGCAATAAATGACCTTTCAAGTGTGTCATACTCTAGTGTTATTCCTGTGTATTGAGGCGTAGCATTTACAATGCTCAAATTACTTGGGTATACACCCATTATAATGGGTCTATAATCATCACCAACCCACATTTCCACCACTTGTCTTGTCGCCTTTAATTCCAACAAAGACTCTCCCTGGTAAGGCGCAATATTAACTGTTTTCCCTGCGAGTAAAACCTTTGTTGTATCCCCATCTAATAAATACTTTGCTTTTGCATAAATATTTATTGGGCCTAAAATGTCATTTGGGATTTGCACATTAAAACTTGCATGGTTGTCATTAATTACAGAAGTCCCGTAAGTTTCAAGACCAAAGATTAACTCTAGTTCGGATAGATTGGTTGTGTCTTGGACAAAAACCTGTAAGGTCTGGTAACTGTCCACCTCAAGGCTATCTGAAGCTGGTGCAATGATGTACATTTTTTCAATATCAATATCAACTTGGAATCTTGAAAAATCCAAATCGTCGAAAAACGTATCAGTTTTCCCGCTTCCATGCTTGGTGTTTGCGGGTAAAAATAGGAATGCATTAGAGCGTTGGTTGGCATTAAGCAAATCAATTACTCTTTCTACAACCATTGGGTTTTTTGTTACATTATTAGGAGCTATAGTATGAGCCGTGTAGTTAAAAATAGAAACATTATTTTCTGAAACAAAAGGCAATCCAGCTGCTTGACTATAAATATCTACAACACCATCACTATCCAAAATAAAATTGGCAATATTTGACCCAGTTGCTATTTTATTATAATAGTTGATTATTGTTATGGCTTTTACTATTTTTCTTAAACCAGGTTCTTTGTAGTCTTTATTGATTTGTTCTAATCCCTCCTTCAAAACTTTCACCGTTGTGCTTGACTCGATCACATCAAATATCCATCCGTACGCCCCAATCATTTCTTTAAGAAAAGATAATTGTTCCACTAAAGCCTCACCAAAGTTTGGTATTGTAGGGCTGTTATTTACACCAGGAAAGAGATCACCAACAATCACATGAGAAAAAAGCTTGGTTTGCGGGAAGTATATCCCGCCATCAACGGCCAAGTTAGCAATGGCTTGGGAGGGCATGAAATCGTAACTATTTAGAATTGGCACATCCAATTGCATAACGTTTGCCCACCTAGAGAGCATGGTTTGCATGTTCGGATTATTTGATGGCCTTGGCCTTACAATAGAAAAAAACTTACTGTTAGGATTATTTAAATATAAATTTCCAAAATCTACCAATGACCCTAAGGAGCCTAAAAATAATGGGTCATTTGATGTACCAAGAACAAAGTTGAACTTATCAATACCTTTCACAACAATATCGGCTATTGGTGAACCATTATGGGGGGTACCTAATGTTATCAACTTGTGAATATAGCCTTTACCGTAATTTGCTCTAATGTCATAAAACTCGGGTAAGAGTGAGCATGCTCGCGCTACATTACCTCCCATACTATGAGCCACATAATCTACCTGACAACTAGCAAATCCATCTAATCTATCTCTTTCAAGCAAATTTTGGAAAGTGTGTGAAGCGCCCCCTCCTATTCCGAGCAATGCTTTTGCATTGTTTGTAAATGAAGCACCTGGCATCATGTTCACTTTTGTACTTTCAAATTGTAGTTTTTCAAACGGTGTAACTCCATTGCGTTTGAAGCCAGCAAAAGTATGCTCATCACCTGCTAATCCATGGGCAAAGAGAACACGGGGTCTTTTTACGAGTATCGGCACCGTAACCTTTTCTTCTGGACCATTGCTTTTGTGAAGAGTAACCGTTGCAAATAGGGTTCTTCTTTTGGCCTCTTTATCTAAGGGATTTGCCCCGGTAAAGTCTTCTGGGGCTACGTACCAAAACCATACAGCATTGTTTACTACAGTATGGCTTTCTGTACTCACCTCTGTTGCTAAATCTGCCTCAGTGCTAAAAGTGTTAATTTCTTTAGCTGCCATCACCTTACCCAAATAATTTGGAGAATTGTCGTAGCCATTACTCAATGATATGGTTGCATGTGAAATATCACCTGCAACTGTTGCCACCTTCACGTAAATTCTGGACGTGCCATCTGCAACTACACCAATAGGTGGCACGTAATGGGTCGCTACTGATTTATCCCATTCTAAAGACACCATACTGCCTGTTGCACTAACCTCAAAAAATGGACTTTCAGCAACAATGGCATTATTCAAGCCGTCACGAACACGAAAGCGTCCTGCATTAGTAGAGGCTGCCAACGTTGCTTGGGTTTGAAAATGCAACTGTTCATTAATGCGCCCTGTTCCAGATAGCTGCGCTTGGCCGATAATAGGTTCCCAATTACTTGAAGCAGATGGTTGATATTCTATATGATATTGGAATTGTCGTCTAGCTGCATTTGGTAACACAGGATAATCAAAATTATTATGTGATAAAACCATCTTGTCATTCCATGTGATGAGAATGGGTTGCCCTGCATAAAATATTTGATTTTCTATCGGGTGGGTCACTTCCAAATTTCTCTCCTTAAATCCTATAATAAAAAAGTTCTTAACGGGTGAATTCAGGGTTGTTTTTGTATCGAATGCTCGTACTGCGGCTCCGCCTGCAAGTGCATTTTGTGGCGGTACATAAGAATAACTGAATACCCCGTTGTTATCACTCATAATCGACTCTATATACAAGCCTCCCGCACCAAAAAATTTCAATAAAATAGTGTCGTTAGGTGTATAATTGTAACCATAAAGTGTGCTTTGCTGCGACACACCAACACGAATATCAGACATAAAAAGCGTTGGCCTGCCATCAATAGAAAATGTAGGTAATGAGTCAATGTGAGTGGAAATTATTGAAGACCACCTACCTGCTTTTGATAGAAAGCGATAGTTAAAATAATTTACTCCAACTTGCGTAGGAATCTCTGAACTCTGTAGTAATAAAATATCTTCCTTTGTAGCTATGGTGGAAATATTCTTTGACTTTCTATTTTGAAAATCTGCATCATACCAGTATTCGACAGCAACAATTTTATCGCTGATGTTTAACATCAAATCTTTATTTGATGACATTATAGCTGACCATTGGTTGTATTTACTTTTGAAACGATAATAAACAATTTGAGCATCTTGTGGCCACACTATGTCAGCCTCTTGTAAATCTAAAGAACCATCAGGATTAAGATTAGCTGTAGTTGGTGCTATTGCTTTTTGAGCAAAATTGTTATCAAACCAATATTCTACCTCCACAGGGTAAATGGCCGAATCTGTACTATTAAACAATTGCTTAGATTGTATAGGACTCCAATGGTTTGCATTGTCCCTAAAGCGGTAGTAAAGGGTTGCAAAGAATTCATTCTGGCCATTGTCTGGAAACGCAATGCTTACATCGGTTTCATCATTGGCATTAGTTGCAATAAATTGAGAGGTTCTATTGGCAAAATCGTTATTAAACCAATATTCTACTTGTGTGATTTGTTGAGACCAACCAAAATGATAAAACCCCAACATTATAAAAAGCGCTAACTTTTTCATTGGTTTGAGATTTAGTTGGTTTGTGGTACTACTATTACCCTTAGTTTAAATTCTTCACTTTGTATATCTAAAAAACTATTGTTTTCAAGAATATGAGGGTTAATGGGTTGCCCGCCATCTTTCCATGGGTAGTTGCCATGATAAATACCTATGCCTTGGATGGGAGCTGATGGAGAAAGACTGAAATCTGAGTTTAGGTCTGAAAAAGAAATGTAACCGTTGAAGCAATTCATAAAATCAGGAGTGTTATAACCGACACACGATGAATTAAAAACACTATTGTTATTGTATGAAATTGAACAATTCCAAACAACACCTAAAATTGAGTTTGTAACAATACTATTATGATTGGTACTTTGTCCATTAATACGAAATAGTCCTATTACACAATTAATAAAATCACTTGATTGTGAACCGGATGCTTCATTTATTAAGCAGTTGCTAATATTAGCATTAAAACCAAAAACACTATTAGAACCGTGAAATATTGATTGAATAACAAGTAAGTTCGTTTTATTTGCATTTACAGTAGGTGCGTACACTTTTCTCAAGGTAACATCATTGGCTCGAACCATAATAGCACCATTTGAACGCACCCCTTCCAATATCAACCCATCCGCTTGGTTTCCAATTAATATACCTCCCACAAAGTTGGAAATCGGCAGCAAACGATCAATTAAGTGGTTATACCCTGTACCAATAATATGCACAGGTTTTTGTATGCTGTCCGTAAGGGTGTAGGTGCCACCTGGTAAGTAAATTTTATCATTGGGTTGTGCCAAATCAATGGCTTGTTGCAGGGTAGTTGCAATGGTGTCTGTAACGGCGCCTTTGATGGCGATTAAGGGTTGTTGGGCTTTGCTAGTACAGATAAAGAGCAATCCAAAAAATAATGTGTAGATGTATTTCATATTTTTTATATTAAATGTTTCTGGTTCAATTCACCCCCCTACATACAAATTCCCCTTCTGTAACCACTACCGTCTGGCTGGAATTCAAATCTTTTGCTACGAAGTTGAATTTTCCTGACAATACTTTTTTGTCTGCATCAAAAGCAGTGAT
>JAIULY010000087.1 GCA_022565875.1 Schleiferiaceae bacterium
AGTGTGAGTTCACGCTGTCTAAAATTCGCACTTCCGTCAGGTTGAATGATGCGATCTATGGCGTTGGTGTATTGTGGCAGGGTCGCATTTAGCCGCAGCTGAGGTAGCAAGCCAGCCCGAAAGGTCTTGTATGCCCAATAGCTGTTTTCTGCTCTGTTTTTGGAGGCATAATAAGACGGCGATTGTTGCTGAGCCCGACCTAGTACGGCATCTAAATCTAGCGTCATGGGTAGTTGACCTTGAGCTATTGTGCAGGTAATGAGTAACGCGATAGTGAAGCAGATTTTATTCATAACGCAATGATTCTATTGGATTTTGCAAAGCGGCCTTCCTTGCCGGTGAGATGCCGAATATCAAACCGATACCTACGGCTACGCCAAAGGAAATAACAATGGAGCTCAGCGTAAGTATGGTGTTAATGTCTGCGAATGCCCGAATGAGATACGCACCGATGATGCCCAAGAGGATTCCTAAAAATCCGCCTGTAACACTTATCATTACGGACTCCATTAAGAATTGCCAAATGACATCCGTTTTTCTGGCGCCAATAGCCAACCGGGTGCCGATTTCTTTGGTGCGCTCCAATACTGAGGCCAACATGATGTTCATAATGCCAATGCCTCCCACGAGAAGGGAAATGCCCGCAATGACACTAAGTACCAAATTGAAAATGTCTTTGGTGCGCTGTTGTTGCCGCAAAAGTTCTTGCGGTATGGAAATTTCAAAATCTACTACTCCGTTGTGCCTACGCTTTAAAACACGCTCGGTAATACTGGCGACCTTGCTCAACGATTCGCTATCGCTGACCTTGATAGTCAACTTGTCAATCTGGTTGTTGTTTTTAGGTCTGTTTATGGTTTCCTTTTCTTCATCCTCGTCTTCATCGGGGTCTACAAGCTCTACCAATGCGCGATTTCTAAACCGCAAAAGCATGGTTTGTAGCGGGATGTAAACATCGGCATTGAAGTTCCTAATGCCAAGGTTTTCAATAGCGTCTTCGCTGATGTTTTTCGATTGCGTTACGCCAATGACTTTAAGCCAAACATCACCACACTTGATGTATTTGCCAATAGGTGATTCGCCTGCAAACAACGTCCGCTGAATATCTGTGCCGATAATACAAACAGCCGCCCCATTTTTCATGTGACTTTCGTGAAATGCGGAACCTGAGGAAAATGAGGTGTTAAATAGATCGAAAAAATCATTTTCTAATCCGATTAAGCGAATGCTTTTCCTGCGCGCTCTGCGGATGGCGGTAGTGTTGATTTCAATCTCTGGGCTGATGCGCTCTATTTGAGGAATCAACTCCAAAAGGGCTAAACCGTCTGCTACATCCAGGCCCTTTGAAAACTTGGCTTCTTCTTCTTTTCCACCATCACTTCCCGAGATGTCTTCGTCAAATTGATTGACGATTGGGGTAATAATGATGTTGTTTACCCCAATCAATTCGATTTGTGCTAAAATTTCTTGTTGTGCCCCTTTGCCAATGGCCAGCATGGAAATAACCGCTGCAACCCCAAAAATGATACCTAAGGCCGTCAATAAGGAGCGCAGTTTGTTTGCCCATAGGGCTTCGAGTGCTATTTGGAAATTCCCCAATAACCTGTTGGTGTCCAGTTTTTGCATCCTAGTCGTTTAGACGGGTTAGCGTTTGGTTTTTGCCCTTTTCGGGAATGGTCAACAAAACCACATCGCCTTCTGCAACACCATTTTGCACCACTACCCACTCGTCATTCGATGCTGCTATGGTTATTTCTTGTTTGAGTATCCCAAAACTGCCTTTTTTGTAGACAAATGGAATGTTGTCTTCGTAAAATAAAGCATCGATAGGGAGCAATAACACATCTTCTAAGGTGTTGGTAATGATTTTGTTACTCGTAGTCATGCCCGGGCGATATACCGTGTCACTCTCAGTGATTTTTATCATGACCTCAAAAATCTTGGCGTCACTGCCTTTTTTCTTTTCGCCAATATTGGCTACATCCAGCACCTCTCCTTTTAACAATACATCGGGAAAAGCATCTAAACTCACCAACACTTTTTGCCCTGCTTCTACTTTGCGTATGTCTATTTCATTGACATACGTTTTGGAGAGCATATCCGACAAGTCGGGAAGTGTGGCAACAGCTGGGTCCCACGGAGAAATGGTAGATCCGGTTTTGCGCTTGTTGCCGTTCCATTCGCGCTTGTAGGTGACCATACCTTCTTTCGGCGCGTAGATTTCAAATTCTTTTTGGAGGTCTTGTAATTGCTCGAGTTGGTTTTTTTTCTTTTGAAGATCAGAGCCCACTTCAACCATTTTTGCTTCTGCCTGCTTTTTTTTAATGCTGTAGTTTTCAATAGCCATTTGCAAATCGCGCTTGGCTTTTTTTAAGTCATTTTCGGCTTGGCGAATCGTTGCAGGCGGTTCATAAGCGGATTGTTCTAATGTGATTTCTTTTAGCTCTACGTTGTATTCTAAGTTTTTTATCTGATCGCGGTTTTCGCGGAGGTTTAATGCCGTGTCGAGGCGGGTTTGGGTATATTGACTCTGTGATTTATCCAACTCCAGCAATAAATCGTTGATTCTGCCATTGACCTCTGATTTGTCTAATGAAGCCACAAAATCACCGGTGTTTACCAACGTGCCTTCTGGTACTAAGTCTTGGATTTTTACATTGTACAATCGGTAGCGTTGCAGCCCTGTAGGCCCCATAATGTCTTCGGAGTTTTCGGCCAACAATTCACCTGTTGTCACCACTAAATCTATAAAAGTGTCGCGGGTGACTTTGCTGCTGATTTCGGCCTCTTTTATTTCATTAGAGGGCCAAAAGAATAGGGCAGCAAGAACAATACTAATAGCCGCGCCAATGAAGAGCAAGCGTTTTTTCTTTTGCATATGCGATGGGTTACTTTTGAACTAGGGTCAAATTTTTTGGTAAAAGTAGTGCAATTGCCGAAAAGGCAAACAACATAGAAACGAATGACACCTTATATTATTTCTTTTTGCGAAACCAAAATGAGCCGCCGTGCTTCTCTACGGCATCCATAGGGGTGTTTTTCCACAGAGGTGCACATGCTTGCGATAGTTCAGGGTCTTCACTGATGAAGAAATTGGGCAATAATATTTCAAAGGCCTCCGGATTTGCCAAAAGATTAATGGCCAAACCATACTGTTCAGAATAGAACCGGTCACACATATCCTGAGGATAGTCGTAAGGAATATAGATGTCGTGTATTTGAACAATCACACCGGGTTGTAAGCGCGGAAGAACTTCCATAAAAAAGACGGTAGCATCAGAATTGGGCAACATACGATGCGAGTTATCTATAAATAAGATGTCACCCGGCTCTAGAAGTTCGGGTAAATTGAGCTGGCTGTCTTCAAAGGGCATGCGGTATATAGTATCAGCAATGGCATCTATTTCTGCTCGTGGCTGTGGGTCAACCGAGATGATTTGTGTATTGAGGTGTTGTTCCAATTTGGCTTTGTGGGCTACTTTTGTTGAATTGCCAGACCCTACCTCGACGTAGCGTTTGGGTTGGAAGTGCGTTAACATCAAATAGATTCCCACGATATCTAAGCCCGGTAAAAAGCCATTGTTCCACACCGGCTTTTTGGCGTCTTTTTCAACAGTTGCGTCTGCAATGGTTGACAGGTAGGGCAGGAGCGATATTGCTTCAGCAATAAATGCGTCATAGGTATTTCTATGGGCATTCACAAGTTGCCATAATTCCGGATGCGGCGGCAATCCATGGCCATAGCGAGGCTTAAAGGCGACAGGGTATTCGAGAAAAAGATTTTGAAAACGCGGATTGAAAAATCGGTAGAGTTGCTTTATCATTAATAGTGTTTTAAAAAAGGCGAAAATAAACTATCTTCACAAAAACTTTGGAAAGAAATCCGGCTCCCAATTTTCGGAAAGGCTGTCAGTTTTCTAAACGCTTTAGCGATAAGGCGATGCGATTGGGTTTAAACTGATAATTTTTTTGATAAAACTTTGTGAAGACCAAATAACTGATTACTTTTGCAGCCCCTTAAAGATAGGGGAAATTTTCACAATTAATACATTTATTAATGGCACAGTACGAGACCGTTTTCATTTTGAATCCCGTCTTATCTGATGAACAGGTAAGGGAAACGGTTGATAAGTTCACCGGCATTATAGAAGCCAAGGGTGGAAGCATTATCAACAGAGAGAATTGGGGCCTACGCAAGTTGGCATATCCCATTGAGAAAAAGCGAAGTGGATTTTACCACCTCGTTGAATTCACCGTTCCAGGTGAAGTAATCAACAACTACGAAGTAGAATTGCGTCGCGATGAGCGCATCATGCGATTCTTAACGGTAGCGTTAGACAAGCACGCTGTTGCGTATGCAGAAAAGAGAAGAAACAAAATTAAAAGCGGTAAATAATGGCACAGCAAGATATCAACGACATTGAAAACCAAGCTGGTAACCAATCTGAGATTCGTTATTTACAGCCCATTTCAATCGATTCAGGTAGAAAAGAAAAATACTGCCGCTTCAAGAAGTCTGGAATCAAATTTATCGATTACAAAGACCCCGATTTCTTGTTGAAATTATTGAATGATCAAGGTAAAATTTTACCCCGTCGTCTTACAGGTACTTCTTTGAAATACCAACGCAAGGTGGCCCAGGCCGTAAAAAGAGCGCGTCACATCGCGTTGTTACCTTACGTAACTGATAACTTAAAATAAGGAGGATAAAAGATGGAACTCATTTTAAAACAAGACGTCGATAACCTCGGATTTAAGGACGATATCGTAAGTGTAAAGAATGGATACGGAAGAAACTTCCTAATCCCTCAAGGTCTAGCAGACTTGGCTACGCCATCTGCAAAAAAGGTTTTGGCTGAAGTGTTGCGCCAACGCGCTCACAAAGAAGCTAAAGCTGTAGAAGATGCAAAAGCTAACGCAGCTACATTGCAAGGTTTGGAATTGAAGATTGTTGTAAAAGTTGGTAAAGGAAACAAAATGTTTGGTTCTTTGAACAATGCCAACCTAGCCGATGAAATCAAAACCGCTTGTGGTGTGGAAGTCGATAGAAAATTCATCCTTATTTCTGGTGGCGCTATCAAAACTGCAGGCAAAGCAACAGCAAAAATTCGCTTACACCGCGAAGTTGTTATTGACTTTGACTTTGAAGTTGTTGGCAAGCAAGAGGATTAATTTCTCATCAAACATACTTTTTGAAATCCGGGCTAGTCCCGGATTTTTTTTGCCTTACTCTTTTGATGGGCTATGCGTAAACAATAGGGTTGCGCTTTTGTCTAAAGGAAGTTGTTATTTCCCACAACCCCAGTGCCTTTTTTGGTGAAATGTCCTTCCGCAAATCCCATTAAAATTCCCTATTTTCGTCACGCTAAAAAACTGAATTAAACGTACATCTAATATGCTGATTGCGCTACTGTTTCCCTTTCTTGCGGCGGCCTTGCTCGCTCTTCCGGTTCGGGAAAAAAGAGACCTGATTGTTCGGCTTTCTGCTTTGGTTCCTTTGGGGCTGCTGAGTTTTTTTATTTATAACAGCCAACAAACCCCAACCATGCAGCGCAATGCTTGGCTGCGCGATATGCCTGTCTCGCTTGATTTGTACTTTGATGGCCTGTCCTTCTTGTTCATTTTGCTCATTACAGGAATTGGTACCGCCATCTTTGTGTATGCAGGCGCCTACATGAAAGGGCATGCTTATAGTCAACGGTTGATGGCTTTTCTCATGCTTTTTATGGGTGCCATGCTAGGTGTGGTGCTTTCGGATAACCTCATTGCGCTTTTTGTTTTTTGGGAACTCACCAGTATTTCTTCTTTCTTTCTCATCGGTTTTAACAATGAAAATGAAGCCTCTCGAAAATCGGCATTAACGGCCTTGGCTGTAACGGGCAGTGGCGGTTTGGTAATGTTGATTGGTTTTATTGGGCTAGGTGAGGTGGCTGGTACGTATAGTATTCAAGAAATTATCGCCCAGCGCGATGCCGTTGTGAATCACACCGCTTATGGTTGGATTACAGGGCTAATCCTCTTTGGCGCCATCACCAAATCCGCTCAATTCCCATTTCACTTTTGGTTGCCAGGAGCGATGAAGGCACCAACGCCTGTTTCGGCCTATTTGCACTCTGCTACAATGGTGAAAGCGGGTATTTACCTTATCGCTCGTCTTACACCTGCCCTTGGCGACACGCCATTTTGGAACCAAACATTATTGGTTTTGGGAGGAGTAACCATGTTGTACGCCGCCTTCCAATCACTCTTTCATAAGGATATGAAATCCATTTTGGCATACAGTACAGTGAGCGCATTAGGAATTTTGGTTTTTCTTTTGGGAATTGGTACATCGGCCTCTATTTTGGCCGCAAGCGTTTTTATTTTGGTACACGGCCTCTACAAAGCCACGTTGTTCTTAGTAACCGGTATCGTAGACCACGAAACCGGCTCTCGAGACGTGTCGCAACTTAGTGGACTGCGCAAGGTGATGCTGCCAGTGGCTATTGCCGGTTTGCTCGCGGCCATTAGTAACGCCGGTATTCCGCCCTCATTTGGTTTTATTGGGAAGGATTTGATTTACGAAGCCACCGAATTGAAAGGCCATTTGTTGACCGCCTTGGCGGTTTTGACCAACATCTTTTTACTAGTAGCTGGCTTTTTGGCTGGTTGGAAACCTTTTGCAGGCCCATTACAACCAGAGCATCAAAAAGTACATTTACCAGAAATGGCCATGTGGCTCCCGCCGTTATTGCTCGCTAGTTTGGGAATACTCTTCGGGTTATTTCCACAGTTGATAGAGAAAACGATTGTAGCCCCTGTTTTTCAAAGCATTTCAGGAACGGCATTCACTGGCCATTTGGCGCTTTGGCACGGCTTTAATTTTGTACTGCTCCTCAGCTCCATCACTATTGTAGGTGGTCTAGTGCTTTATTTCATTATCAAACCGAGCACAGCACTGAACAGTTTTATTGTCAAAAGCGAAAAGTTTGGCCCCAAGGTTATACTTACGGGTATAGCTAATGGATTTGATTTGTTTGCCCGCTTGTATACCAAGTTTTTTCAAAATGGCTATCTGCGCTATTACATCATCTTTATTATGCTTACGCTAATAGGTTTGTTGGGCTTTGAAATGTGGCATTATACCACCTTAGAAACCAATAACCGATTGGCTACTGAAGTTACTTTTTATGAGGGCGTTACCATTTTTATCCTGCTGGTTTCAGTGGTGATTATTGTGTTCTCTCAAAGCAGACTGGCTTCTGTTGCGGCATTGGGTGTAATGGGTCTGGCCATTTGCATCGTCTTTGTGTTTTATTCGGCACCCGATTTGGCGATGACCCAGTTTACTATTGACACACTTACCGTTATTCTATTTGTACTGGTGCTCTACAAGTTACCCAAGTTTATCCCGCTCAGGTTTACCCCGCACCATATACGCGATGCCGTTATTGCCCTAGGCTTTGGCGCATTGATTTCCATCTTGACACTAGAAGTGCTTACCAAAAACGTAAATCGCGAAATCAGTGAATTTTACGCGGCCAACTCCTATGTGTTAGCCAAAGGTAAAAACGTAGTGAATGTGATTCTAGTAGATTTTAGGGGCGCTGATACCATTGTAGAAATCGCCGTATTGAGCATTGCCGCTATTGGCGTATTTAGTTTGCTGAAGTTGCGATTGCCCAAGAAAGAGCGCATTGAATAATACAACATTGTGAAGAAATGAGAACATTAATATTACAAACCGCATCTAAGTACCTGTTGCCGCTGCTGTTGTTATTTTCCATATTCATCTTGCTACGTGGTCATTACCTTCCTGGAGGAGGTTTTGTGGGCGGATTGATCGCCAGTATTGCATTTATTCTGCATGCTTTTGCCAATGGCTTGCCACAAACCCGCAATCTCATGCGCATCCATCCCGGTTTCTTAATGCCTGTGGGGTTGGGACTTAGTTTTTTGAGTGGTCTCTTTCCCATGTTCCTCAACCGGCCCTTTATGACGGGGATTTGGTTTGCTGAAAAAGTAGCTGTGATCGGCAGCATTGGCACCGCTTTGTTTTTTGATATTGGCGTTTACCTTGTGGTAATCGGGGCCTCACTGACCATTATTTTCACCATATCTGAATCGAATTAATAGATGGAAGTATTATTAGCCATAGTCATTGGAACCCTTTACGCCGCCGGTATTTTTATGATTCTACGCCGCAGTTTGGTGCGTTTGATCATCGGTTTGATTTTGTTGGGTAATGGTGCCAACTTGTTGATTTTTCTCTTAGGACGCATCGCCAAAGGCAAGCCGCCCTTGATTCCGGAAGATGCCAATTTCATGACAGCAGCCTATGCAGACCCAATCCCGCAAGCCCTTATTCTTACCGCTATTGTGATTAGTTTTGGTTTGCAAGCATTTGCCATTGTATTGGTCAAACGCGCTTATCGGGTTGTCAAAACAGACGATATAGATCAAATGAACGCAACGGATGATGTGTAAAGCGTCGGCAGAAATGCTGCGGCACACAGCAGTAGCGAAAACATCACTAATGAGAATGCAGGACAAACAATTTAGAAACGAATGAATCCTAATTTAATCATATCGCCCATTCTTTTGCCGCTTTTAGGTGCTATTGTTTTAATGGGGTTTTGGGCAAACCCTAAAATACAACGCCGATTGAGTTTGGTATTTCACGGCATTGCGGTACTCTTGGCAGCATTTCTGCTCGCAGCAGTGAGTGATGGTACCATTATCGTGATGCAAGCCGGTAGCTGGGGGGCGCCATTTGGTATTACTTACGTAGCTGATGCATTGAGCGCTTTGATGGTGCTGCTAACAGCCATTGCTGGCTTGGCGGTAGGTATATTTTCCTCAGCGAGTATCAAAAGTGCACGTGCCGCTTTTGGGTTTTTCCCACTGATCCAATTTTTGTTGATGGGGTTAAATGGCTCTTTTCTCGCTGGTGATTTATTTAACCTCTATGTGTGGTTTGAAGTTATCATTATCTCCTCTTTTGTGTTGATAACCCTTGGCGGCGAAAAGGCACAGCTTGAGGGCGCTATAAAATACGTGACCATGAACCTGTTGGCCTCTGTTATCTTTTTGACAGGGATAGCCATATTGTACGGTATATTAGGGAGTTTGAACCTCGCTGACTTAGCGATTCGCGTTCAAGAAACGCCAGACAAGGGGTTGATTTCTGCTGCAGCTATTCTCTTTCTTGTGGCCTTTGGAATTAAGTCGGCCTTGTTTCCCATGTATTTTTGGTTGCCGGCCTCCTACCACACACCACCAGCCGCCGTTTCTGCCATTTTTGGGGGCTTGCTCACCAAGGTGGGAGTGTATGCGTTTATCCGCATTTTCTCGCTGTTGTTTATTCAAGATCCCTTTATTCAAAAATTGCTCATTGGGATAGGTGTTTTAACCATGGTGAGCGGTGCATTGGGTGCCATCGTTAGTGTAAATTTGAGAAAGATTTTTTCCTATCTCATTATCAGTCATATCGGTTTCATGATTGGCGGCTTGGGCTTGTTTACCCCATTGGCATTGGCCGGAGCCGTATTATACATGGCGCACGACATTATTGCAAAAACCAATATTTTCTTGATAACGGGAGTCATTTACAAAATCAAAGGCAGCTTCCGTTTAGAGAAGCTCAGCGGTTTGTACAATGAGTTTCCGTATCTTTCCATCGTATTTGCTATCAGTATGTTTTCCATTGTTGGGACACCGCCATTGTCTGGATTTTGGCCCAAAGTGTGGCTGCTTCAGGCATCGTGGCAAGCTGGAGATTACTGGATGTTAGGCGGTATTATCCTCGCTAGCTTTTTGACGCTTTGGATTGTTGTGAAAATTTGGAGTGTGGTGTTCTGGCGTAAAAAACCAGACGTTATCAATACACGTGTGCGCAATGAATTAGCCGCTGCACTGCCCAAGAATCGCAATGCGGTGTTGATAGCCGTGGGAATGTTGACCGCTGTATCCTTATTCATAGGTTTTGGTGTGCAACCGTTAGCAGATTTATGCTTGACAATAGCCGATCAATTAATTGATACGGAAGGTTATATTCAAACCGTATTACAATAAAACTACCGCACATGAGGAATTTATTTTTGATGAATATTCTGCTAGCGCTCATTTGGGCTGCTTTGACAGGGTCTTTTGGATACATCAACATTGGCTTTGGTTTTTTTGTGAGCTATGGCATTTTATGGGTCATCACCAGAGGTCGTGATGATGTTAATTATTTCAGCAAAGCTCCACAGGTTGTGTCCTTTTTGTTGTTTTTTATCAAAGAATTAGTCAAAGCAAATATTCAGGTGGCTTACGATGTTATTACACCCAAAGACCACATGAAACCAGGGATTGTAGCCGTGCCCTTGGAGGCGAAAACGGCAATGGAAATCACATTATTGGCCAATTTTATCACCATGACACCCGGCACCTTGAGCCTCGACGTTTCTACCGATAGAAAGGTATTGTACATTCACGCCATGTATGTGGAAGACAAACAGGCATTTATAGATGAAATCAAAAATGGCTTTGAGCGCCGCTTATTGAAGATATTGAGATGACAACAACCGATTACTTATATCAAATTATTCTGCCCATTTTAAGCGTTTCGATGCTGTTGGTGTTTTATCGCTTTTTGAAAGGGCCAAGCATGGCAGACCGCATAGTCTCTTTGGATTTGATGATTACCATAGGTATCGGCATCATGAGTATTTACGCTATCGTAAACGATCAAAGTAGCTTTTTGGATATTGCGATGATCTTTGCTTTAATTGCTTTCTTAGGCACCATTGCCTTTGCATATTATTTAGAAAAACGAAACAGAAATGACTGATATATTGATTATTGTATTCTCTTCACTCGGCGCCTTGTTTATTTTAATAGCTGCTGTAGGATTATTGAAAATGCCAGATTTTTACCTGCGGGTATCGGTTACCACCAAAGCTGTTACTCTTGGTGTCGGCTTGATTTTATCAGCGGCAGCGGTATCTTTTTCTAGTTTTAATGTTACCACACGCGTTATTGCAATCATCATATTCATCATCCTTACGGCGCCTGTGGCAGCGCATATGATTGGTAGAGCCGCCTATTTTATTGGTATAAAGATGTGGGACAAAAGTGTCATGGATGACCTAGAAGGGAAATACCATAGAAACTCACATACGTTGGGGAGTAACGCTACTGACGAGGAAGACAATCTATTGTGACTTACCGCGGATCTTTTTCCCACCCGGGAAAGGGATGTATCCAATGACTCGTAGTGAAAGGTGACCATTTTTCTTGAGTCAAATCGACATCACTTTTTACAAACGGCACATACGGACGGCCGTTTAAACTCACCAGTGACTCGGCGTATACTGCGACATCCAGCCCCTCTTTTTGGTACTTTTTGTGGAGGTGTTGCGCAAATTGCCAAATCATGTCTGGATGGGTGGCCAAACCACGCGATTGCTTTGGCGTGAGGTGGTCGTCCATTAGAAAAGGCAGTCGCTTGCCGGTGGCCTTGTCTTCCAAGCGGAAATAGACGGAGCCCGACTTACTCCGCAGCATCATTCGCCAACTCATGCGATGGCCTTCTTCTGTCCAAAACACATTGCTGTTAATGGTCCAATGCCGCAAAGGCAATA
>JAIULY010000088.1 GCA_022565875.1 Schleiferiaceae bacterium
ATGTGCGGTATGTTCAATCTTTGATTCAGCGCAACATCGAGCAAAACGGCAGCAATGCCAACAACGATCAAATCAAGCAAATGCTCATCAAAAAAGTACAAGAAGGGCAGAATATTGTTTATAATGATTTGTTGATTTGGGTATTGACACAAGAGGGAGATTATCGGGCGGCGTTAGCGCAATTGAAGGCCCTCGACAAACGGTTGTCGCGCAATCAGGCAGAGATTTTTGAGTTTGGGGTTTTGTGCCAGCAAAATCAAGCTTGGGCAGAGGCTTACGAGGCCTTTGATTACATCATCGCCAAGGGCTATCAGAGCGTTTATTTTACAGATGCGCGATTAGAGAAAGCATTTACACAATACGAAGCGCTACAGCACGCGGCACGGAGCAACAAAAACGACTACGAAACGCTTTACCGCACGTTTAATGAATTGTTGTTGGCCATTGGGGAAACAGATGAGACCATTGTATTGATGCAAAAGATGGCTGAAGTAAAGGCCTATTATTTAGACGACATTGCTACAGCCGAAGCCCTATTGGAGCGCGCCATAGCAGTACCTGGCGCCAATGTCAAAGAAATAGCCCAATGCAAATTAGAGCTCGGCGATATTTTGATATTGAATGGCGATTACTACGATGCCATTTTGTATTTCGCCCAGGTAGAGAAAAGTTTACCTGATTCCCCATTAGGCCAAGAAGCCAAGTATAGAAAAGCCCGAGTGGCATATTTTCAGGGAGACTTTGATTGGGCGTTGGCACAATTTAACGTTTTGAAGCAAGCCACATCCAAACTGATTAGTAACGACGCCATACGAATGAGCTTACTGATTTCCGATCACACCGCATTAGACACCACCACCACCGCTTTGGAGTTGTATGCGGCGGCAGATTTGCTAGCTTACCGCAAAATGTATAGCGCATCAAACGATCAATTAGAATTTTTAATGGCCACACTACCCGATCACAAGATAGGGGACTATGCCACTTATTTGAAAGGCAGTAATTATGTGGCGCTTACCCAATACGAGCGCGCCACGGAACAGTATTTAAAGCTTGTTGCCAATTATCCAAAAAGTGTTTTGGTAGACCGGGCCCGTTTTGAACTCGCTGGTATATTTGAGCAATATATTGGCGACAGCCAAAAGGCAATGGAGTACTACCAGAGTGTTTTTGAGTTGCATCCAGAAAGTATTTTAGCTGCTCCAGCTAGAGCCAAGTTTCGAAAATTACGCGGCGATTTCATCAATTAGTTTGGTGGCCTTTCGAGTTGTTACCCAACTCACAGGGTGAAAAGCTATGGTCTTGTTTTTGGCCAAAAGTTGTTTTTCAGAATAGAAATTGCAAATTGTGAGAATAAATTCATTTGACCTTGTTGACAAGCAATTTGATTTATTACATTTGCTGTGCGAATGACTTTAAAGGTTTACGATGAGTAACGCATTGAAAGTAGTTGATTCTCTGATTGAAAAGACCGAAACTTTAACTCAGAAATACGAGTTAGTGTGCAGAGAAAACGAAGTGCTGCAAGATAAAATTCAGCACTACCACAACGATATGAAATCGCAGCGTGAGCACATCGACCACCTGGAAACAGAAATTCGACAGTTGAAAATAGCCAATGGCATGTTGGGGTCTAAAGAGACCGCCGGTGTAGCCAAAAGCAAGATCAACGAAATCATGCGAGAAATTGACCGTTGCATAGCCCTGTTAAACGAGTAGTCAACATTCTATAAATGAGCGACAAGCTGAAAATAAAAATATCGATAGGCAATCGAGTGTATCCTTTAACCATCAAGACGGATGAAGAGGAACGCATTCGAAAAGCTGCTCAGCGAATTGACTCCATATTGAAAAGTTTTGAATCGCTTTATGCGGTGCAAGACAAACAAGATTTGATAGCCATGTGTGCATTGCAGCTGGCTACGGAATGTGAGATTAACAAAAGCCAAGGCAGTGTTGATGAAGCGCCATTATTGGAGCGTCTTGACAGCCTTGACCAACTTTTAACGAGAGCCTTGCAATAGTATCGTTCTTTACATAGCCAATATTTTCGTTACTAAAAAAACGAAACAAAACAACTGATTGAGACCGCAGTAGCTGTGTGTTCCAATCAGGAAATTCTCCGCATCGATTCATTTAATTTGCTAAACTCAACACGATTTTTAATAGGAGTTTAGCTCAGGGTATCAAGAGCAGGCCGCATCTAATGTATTAGAATGCCGAAAGGCAACAGTGGAAGGTCGCGATATACTGGCAAGCTCCGATCCTGTCATACAGGAGTTTAGAAATTACGAGTCGGTGCGGTTTTTTTTTATCAGTCATGGTTATCCGGCAACGGATAAGGTGGCGCAACATTAAATTAAACAATGGACGCATTTCACATTATAGCATTGGCCGGCGGGTTAGCCGGAGGAGGAACAGCCGGATACTTTCTAAGTTTATCGGCATTCAAGAAAAATTTAGAGAAAAAGGGCTCCAGTATCATTCGCGAAGCGGAAAAAGAAGCGGAAACTATTCGCAAGGATAAATTATTACAAGCCAAGGAAAAGTTTTTGGAGCTAAAAGCGGAACACGAGAAGGTCATCAGCCAACGAGATCGCAAATTACTAGAGCAATCCAACAAGCAAAAAGAGCGCGAGACGCGACTAAACAAACAGCAAGAAGAAGTAAAGCGCACCGAGCGTGACTTGCAAGCACAGCGCGACATTTTGAACCGAAAGATTGAGGCTAACGAAGCCCGTCAGCAGGAACTCGAACGCCTGCATCGCTCCCAAGTAGACCAACTCGAAGTGATCAGCGGTTTAACGGCAGAAGAGGCGAAGAAACAGTTGATGGAGGCGCTGCGCGATCAGGTGAAAGCTGAATCCAACAGCATGATTCAGCACACCTTAGAGGAGGCGAAATTAACAGCCAACACCGAGGCGAAAAAAGTAGTGATTCAAACCATCCAACGTGTTGCTACAGAACAGACGATTGAAAATGCCGTTTCCGTTTTCAACATAGAAAACGACGATGTAAAAGGGCGCATAATAGGTAGAGAAGGTAGAAATATCCGCGCGCTAGAAGCGGCCACGGGTGTAGAGATTATAGTAGACGACACACCTGAGGCCATTATTTTGAGTTGTTTTGACCCCGTAAGACGCGAGGTTGCGCGTTTGTCGATGCACAAACTTGTGACCGACGGGCGGATACACCCGGCACGCATAGAAGAGGTAGTGAACAAGACCCGTAAGCAAATCGATGAGGAAATCATTGAGACCGGTAAACGGACGTGCATCGACCTAGGTATTCACGGACTACACCCCGAGCTGGTGCGTATGGTGGGTCGCATGAAGTATCGTTCTTCATATGGCCAAAACTTATTGCAGCACAGTCGTGAGGTGGCCAATTTATCTTCCATTATGGCAGCAGAGCTTGGATTGAATGCCAAGATGGCCAAGCGTGCGGGGTTGTTGCATGACATTGGCAAGGTGCCCTCAGAGGAATCAGAATTGCCGCATGCAATATTGGGTATGCAAATCGCAGAGCGTTACGGGGAAAAACCCGATGTCCTCAACGCCATTGGCGCCCACCATGACGAAATAGAAATGACCAACCTCATTTCCCCGATCATTCAGGTTTGTGATGCGATTTCGGGAGCGCGTCCGGGAGCGCGTCGTCAGATTGCAGAGTCGTATATGCAGCGCTTGCGAGAGCTAGAAAACCTGGCGCTGTCGTACAAAGGAGTAACGAAAGCCTATTGTATACAAGCCGGTCGCGAATTGCGCGTAATGGTAGAAAGTGAGCGCGTTTCAGATGCAGAAGCCAGTCAAATTTCATTTGACATCAGTCAGCGCATACAAAACGAAATGACCTATCCCGGTCAGGTTCGTGTAACCGTAATTCGCGAAATGCGTGCAGTGAACGTAGCAAAGTAAGAACGTTAAAAAAAAATGACTTTAAAAAAGGCACCTATAAGGGTGCCTTTTTTATTTGCTGCAGTAAAATTTACAGCTTTATCGCACTAAAAACAAAGGCAAAGAATTACATCTATCAACTTTGATTAGTTGAGAAAAGTAAAATAAGTTGACTTAAAGCTAACTTTTCAATAACTACCAATCAATTTTTAGGAATTACGTTAATTTTTGAAGGCCAACTAAGAAATACATAACTTACAAACCAAAAATACAACAACATTAAAAAAGCAAAAGATTACTTAAACATTAATCATAACCTTATTTATTCTAAATAGCGCGAATATATTAGAAAATGATATTAAAAAAAAGAGAACATAACCCTACTTAAATCAATAGACTACCGATTCCATTTAAAAAATGTAAAAAAAAGGAGCGACTTGTTCTTTTGTAAAATTTTTTTTCTATTTTAAAAACAAACAAATTTGCCCTATAATTCTAAAATACCTAAAATGAAGCATTATTTAATTTTAGGTCTGCTCATGTTATTTAGTTTGTCTCGAGCCTTTGGACAAACGTATTGCATTGGTGGACCTAGTTCTTCGGCTGACAGCGAAATTGCTGCTGTCACATTAACTGGACAAACCTCCAGTATCAACTACAGTCAAATTTGCCCTGGCACAACTGGGGTAAACAATCAAACTGCCACGCAGAGTGCGGATTTAGTTGTAGGTAACAGCTACACTTTAAACGTAAATTACGGAACTTGTGGGAGCAACTACAACAATGCCGGCACCGCTTATATCGACTTTGATGGCGACGGGATTTTTTCTCCTTCTGAAGCTGTGGGCACAACCGCGTCTTCAATGGTTCCTTTCTCTGGAGCTTACACCTTTACCGTTCCTCCTGGAGCCATTCCCGGCACCACTCGCATGCGCGTCATTCAATGGGAAAATGGGTCAACATTACCTTTAGACCCCTGTGGGACCTTCCTTTGGGGGGCTGTAATCGACTTCGAAATCATACTTGTTCCCGCCGGACCTTGTGCGGGAGCTACCGTAACGGCAGCAGCAGCATCCTCAGGGATTGTTTGCGTAGGCGATAGCGTAAATCTTTCCGCCACAGGCGTTTCTTTTGGAACGGGTACCGTTTACCAGTGGCAGAGTTCTCCAGACAGCGTCAACTGGACCAATTTAGCTGGACCGTTAACCGTAAACAGAAACTCTGGTGCACTTACTACCACTACCTACTTTCGTTTACAAGTAACTTGTGGCGCAACCACTGTAGCTTCACCTGGCGTAAAGGTGGAAGTTACTGGAACACCACTAGCCGGAGGCACCTACACCATCAACTCCGCATTGGCTACCAGTGGCACCAACTTCACCAACTTTTCAGATTTCACAAGCGCTATCTTTTGTGGCGGCGTAGCTGGTCCCGTGGTCGTAGATGTCGTTGCCGGATCTGGCCCCTACGTAGAACAGGTACTCTTCGACAACATCAACACCACTTCGACCAACACCATTACTATCAATGGAAATGGGGAAATGATAACCATTGGCAGCCCGGCAGGAACTTCTGGGTTAGACAGAGGTCTGTTTGTTGTCAATAACACGAGCTTTATTACCATTGACAATATCGTGCTAAAAACTGACTCTGGCTTTACCGCTGGTGGCGCTGGACTATTGATTTCAGGATTATCTAGCCATATCCAGTTTACCAATAGTACAGTTGAGTACAATTTTGCATCCACCACAACCCTTTCTGCAGCTGTTTTAATTTCATCTGTCAATACTGGCTCCACTACAGGAGCTTCACCCGTGGCCACAAACATCACTATAGAGAACAACACGATTTCTGGTGGGTATGTTGGCATTAGCGTACAGGGGGCATCCAACACAAACAAAGGGTCAAACAACTCCATCATTGGCAACACCATTGAAGATTTCAATGTGTACGGTATTTACTCACGCAACCAGAGTGATCTATTAATTCACGGCAACGACATTTCTCGTCCTACTAGGACCTCTGCGAGTTCTTTTTACGCCATTTATTTCATTAATAATCACGATGGAGTAACTGCTTCAAGCAATAGCATTCACACCCCATTTGGCGGCGGAAGAACAACTAGCGTGACGTATGCTTTCTACGCCTCTTCGGCAAATGGCACAAGTGGCAATCCCAACTATGCTTTTAACAATATATTCTATAACCTAGAGAGCAACGGCACTATGTATGCCATTTGGAATGCTACTAGTTCTCATTGGAAATACTACCACAACACTATTGACATTACCGATTTAAATGCAAGCATTACAAGCACATTTAGCGGTACTGCGGGAATGTACATTTCTGGCGCATCAGATAGTGTTGAATTTATAAATAACATTGTTAATGTTGTGCGTAGTGGTGCTTCTTGGAAGCGTGCTCTTTTCTTGGATGGATCTGGAAACAGAACCATAAACAACAATGGGTACTTTGTTGATCTCAGTCAACCGGCTGCGCAATTTGCCAATAATTTCAACACCTTTGCCGCCTACCAAACAGGCAATAATGCTGGAAATGATGCTGCATCAGTTTTTGATATTCCAGACTTTGCATCAGCAGCAACAGGATCTTTGGTTCCAGCTGCGGGATCGATGAACGATTTGGGTCAAAATCTATTGGCCATTGTACCAACAGATTTCTTAGACTCTGCTAGAACAACCACTCCAGACCCAGGCGCCTTTGAGTTTGACCCACCCCCCTGCCCTAGACCTTCGGTTTCGTTTACCTCAACCCTAGACACCTCTTCTGTTTTGTCTTGGACAAGCGGTATTTCTGGAGGCACTTATAACATCGAATGGGGTCCTGCCGGATTCACTAGAGGAACTGGATTTACGCAAACAGTCACAGCAGATAGCGTTCAGCTAACGGGATTGGCGCCTAACACCTGTTACGATATCTATGTACAACTAGATTGTTCTGGAGCAGGAAACGGTTTTTCTCAATGGTCTTTTGTTTACACATGGTGCACCAATTGTGCTGCTGTTGTGCCTCCGTATTTTGAGGGCTTTGAGAACTGGACAACAGGTAATCTACCCGATGTATTAGAGGACTGCTATGGTTATGCCTCGACAAGCACATTGCGTTGGCAAGTACAAACGGGCAGCACTCCAGCGGCAAACACAGGCCCAACAGGTGGGGCGGTTGGCTCAAGTAAGTACTTGTTCTTAAACACTAGCTTTGGTGTTTCAGGTGACGAGGCTGCATTGACCTTCCCCTTGATGAATTTAAATGGAATGACAGCTCCTGAAGTCCGCTTTTTCTACCACATGTTTGGTGCTACCATCGGAACACTGCGCGTGGAAGCAAGTGCAGATTTAGGCGTAACATGGGATTCCTTGTGGTCAATTTCAGGCCAACAGCAGACCTCGTCCTCTGCTCAATATAACGATGTTGCTGTCAGTTTAGGGGCATACAATACCGCTTCAATGGTGCTTATTCGCTTTGTGGGTTCACGCGCAGGAGGAGTCACAGGAAACATTGCCATCGACAACATTTCCATCGACGAGTTGCCGCTATGTCCATCACCGAGCTTTCCTACATTGGTGAGCACTACCGCAACGGACGCCACCATTGAGTGGAATGCTGGTGGAGGAATTTCAACAGCTGTTTCTTTTGGCCCTGTTGGGTTTAGTCCCGCAAACGGCACAATTGCCAACACAGTAGACACTTTCTTTACCATTACAGGTTTGACCCCTCAAACAGATTACGAGGTATATGTACAAGATACTTGTACAGATGGAACAGTAAGTCCTTGGATTGGACCATTAGCGTTGAAAACTACTTGTGTTTCCGTACCTATGCCCTACTTTGAAGATTATTCGGTTTGGCCAAACACCTGCTGGACTTACAACAATGATCCCTTCGCTTGGGAAGAATATACCACTGGAGGCGTAAATTATGTGCAAGCGCGTTTTTGGAGTTTTAATGCATCCAATGCTCCAGCCGTAATGACTACAGTACCTATCGACATTACCACAGACGCACAAGTTCGTTACAATTGGTCAAGAAACACAAGCACCGCATATGCTGACAGCTTGTATGTCCTATCTCGTATTGCAGGTTCTGCAGGTTGGGATACCCTTAAGGCCTTTGGCGACCCTAACTTTGGTGTAACAAATGCCGCTAACACTGCCCCAGCTCCAATTGCGGATTTCCAAGAGGAAACACACTTCCTGCCAACTTCATACATTGGCAATGCCGTTGAATTCCGATTTGTAGCTATAACCGATTGGGGGCCCAATTTGTACATGGATTTCTTCATTGTTGAAGAGGTTCCTGCTTGTCCAGACCCAGATGATTTCACAGCCTCAAACCTCAGCTCTAGCTCTGTCGACTTGAGTTGGACACAGGCCGGTGGCGTTTCTAATTGGGACATCGAATGGGGCCCACAGGGTTTCTCACCAGGAACAGGAACAGGAACGATTGTTCCAACAACAAGCAATCCATTTACACTTACCGGCTTGCCATCTGATAGTTGTTTAGATATCTATATCACCGCAGATTGTACAGTGGATAGTAATGGGACATCGAACACTGTTGGCCCTATTACCATTTGCACACCAAAAGAATTCGACGCCAAGCTTGATTTCTTCCAAAGCCCTGCTGCTTATGGCTGCGGATCGAGCGCTATGGATGTTGAATTGGTGTTGACCAACTTAGGTACTGCTGCTATTACATCGGTTCCGCTTACGGTTGAAATTACAGGCGACATTACACAAACGTTAAACTTTACTTACACAGGTAATTTAACTACTGGCAATTCTGCCAATGTTATTGTAGGCACCATAAACGCTGTCGCTGGTGGCGATGTTTCGATGACGGCTTACGCTGTGTTGCCCAATGATCAAGATTTGAGCAACGATAGCATTGTAGACTACTTGGTTACCTTCATACCTGAAGAGCCTGTTGCAGATGATGTTACGGCTTGTGCGGGTGTTGCAACGGTGGACTTGATTGCAAATCCTTACCCGGGAGTTGTTTACGAATGGTTTGATGTGCCTTCTGGCGGTTCGTCCATTCACCAAGGTGATACCTTAACGGTAACAGCACCAACGTCAAACACAACCTATTATTTGGCGTACGAGAGCTTTGCAACGTCTGCTACGTTTGGATACACTGGCGCTGATATCGCGTCAGATTTTGACTTCCGATTGCCTACTGATACGAGTTCTTGCGCAGGTACCATCTCAGTAAATGTACCTGTTGGTGTCACCATTACTGGTGTTGACATTGCCTACGATTATGAAGCGGCTAATGGCGCTTTTATGAGCGAACAGCGCTCTGAACTGCGATGTATTACCACTGGAATGAATGAAGGTACTTTGGCCGTAGGAACAGGTCTTGGTGGCATCTTACCATACAATCGCACAGGACTTACCATTGCCAATGGCATCACCACTTCACCGCAGTTGGTATTTGAATTGCACGCTGGAAGAACTTGGGGTGGCTCGGGTTGTGACCCCTCGTACAACAAAATTTTGGCGAGTTCGATTCAGCTTACTGTACATTACCAAGGCACGCCTTGTAGCAGTGTACGAGTGCCTGTAGAAGTAGAAATTGGCGACTTGCCTACAGCTGACTTTACCTCATCGTTGGCAGGAAGTACCGTCACGTTTACCAATACTTCATTAGACTTTGACTCGTTGTATTGGGATTTTGCAGGTCAAGGTAACTCATCAGACCCGAACCCAGTATTTACGTTCACCACGGGGGGATCGCAGCAAGTTTGCTTGTATGCCTTTAATGATTGTGGCATTGACACGCTTTGTCAAAGTATTGCTAGTATTTCAACAGCAGACTTACAATTGGAACAGCGCATAAATGTTTACCCAAATCCGAGCACAGGGTTATTTAATGTCACGTTCGGTTTGGAGGGCACACAGGATGTTTCGATGCGTGTAATGAGTCCTTCGGGGCAAACTATTTTGGAGAAAAATCTCGGTAGAAACGCAGGAAATTTCCAAACGCAAATTGATCTCAGCGGGTTCGCCAAGGGGATTTACTTATTACAAGTACAAACCCAAAACGGCATCGCTACAAAACGTTTGAATGTGATGTAAACCAAATTTCATCATTCCTTTCTACACCCCGCAATACCAAACCGTATTGCGGGGTTTTTTATTTCCTTTTGGGTACTCCCATACTTGAAGCGATACATCAAACGCCCCCCTTTGCCATGCAGTCAGGGGTTGAGATAATTTGATAGCAGTGCAACTCCAAAACTCAAACAGAAAGACAATTTTACATTTGCGTTATTGCTGCACTTTGGCAACAGCTCTTTCATCAAACAAGTATTTGTAATAAAAAAAAGAAAACTAAAAACTACGCTAAATTGAGGATCAAAAATAAATACCGATTTATTTTAAATTAAAATAGGGATAAAGACTTACTAAATAAAAAATATTTCAACAACTGGCAAAAAACCAAACTAAAAAAGTACGATTACACTTTACATTGCGGCGGTTTCACCTGATTATTCTTAAAAAAATAAAAAGATTCAGAACACTAAAGGGAAAAAGTAATTTTTTGTTTTGAAAAAAGCCACATATTTGCCAATACAATTTAAAACATTCAAAATGAAACAGTATTTATTTTTGAGTTTGTTTCTGATATTTGGCATAAGTCAAGTTTCAGGGCAAACCTATTGTACCACTGGCGGCCCCACAAGCGCAGCATGGAGCGAACTCGAGAGCGTTCAATTAACAGGACAAACCTCAACCATCAATTACCTTTGGGATTGCGCAAATACCGTTACCGGATTACTCAATCTGACGGGTACGCACTCAGCTGACCTGGTTATCGGCAATACATATTCTGTTACTGTAAACTACGGAAGCTGTAGTGGCAATTGGACAAACGTTGGGACAGTGTACATCGACTTTGATGGCAATGGCACATTTGATGCTAGTGAAGCTATTGGCACAACACCAGCTCCAACAACAACGCCATTTTCTGGGACATACACCTTCACAGTCCCTCCTGGGGCGGCTGCCGGAGCCACCCGTATGCGCGTTATTCAAAATGAAAGCTCAGCAGCCGTTCCATTAGATCCCTGTGCGCCTTTCACTTGGGGGACAATGGCTGACTTCGAAATCATTCTTGTTCCATCTGGACCTTGTACGGGAGCTACCGTAACGGCAGCAGCAGCATCCTCAGGGATTGTTTGCGTAGGCGATAGCGTGAATCTTTCCGCCACAGGCGTTTCTTTTGGAACGGGTACCGTTTACCAATGGCAGAGTTCTCCAGACAGCGTCAACTGGGCCAATTTAGCTGTACCGTTAACCGTAAATAGAAACTCTGGTGCACTTACTACCACTACCTACTTTCGTTTACAAGTAACTTGTGGCGCAACCACTGTAGCTTCACCTGGCGTAAAAGTGGAAGTTACTGGAACACCACTAGCTGGAGGCACCTACACCATCAACTCCGCATTGGCTACCGGTGGCACCAACTTCACCAACTTTTCAGATTTCACAAGCGCTATCTTTTGTGGCGGCGTAGCTG
>JAIULY010000089.1 GCA_022565875.1 Schleiferiaceae bacterium
AATGTCACGCATAGTGTTCCATCCAAACAATCCCGAGGGGATTGCATGTTTATAGCAACGACATCCCCCCATGAACCACGCGACCCCGAGGGGGTCGAATAGCTACCATATGGTGTATTGAATTTACGCCAATTACCGTTTTGAGCGTTGGGTTTGGTCGTTAATATGGGGTATCCCGATGGTATGAGGTGTTTATGGAAAAATCATTTCCCAATTTGTGCGACCCCTTCAGGGTCGAGGGGTTATTCTTGGATTGTGATTCTATACACATGTGACCCTTTTAGGGTCAGTTATCCTGTGTTAGTTGTTTTTACCCTACCGCGATTGTATGTTTATGGAACATTCATTTTCCAATCTGTGCGACCCCTTCAGGGTCGAGGGGTTATTGATGGCTCGTAACTCTATAAACATGTGACCCTTTCAGGGTCAGTTGTGTGTGATGGTTTCATCAATACACCGGAATTGTATTTTATACCATGCGGATTTTCAATGTCAAGAATAATGTTCCATCACAACAATCCCGAGGGGATTGCATGTTTATTATTGTTATATATGGGCTGGTTAAGACAATAATGAAGGGGTTTATTATCAATGCCCCAATGAATAGCGAAAGGACCTCGTTAAAATTTCGATACGTCAAGCTTTCTAACCTTCTTCTTTGAAACGAATCGCCATCGCGGAAGCACGTTGCAAACATCCACCTTTGTGAAACTCTTCTCGTACTTAGAGAATCTTCATGTTCTAAAAAAAAGTAGAAAGAATAAAAAACCACAATCGCCGAGAACCGTCGGGCTTAGCCTTCTAGCTCATATACGACCTTCATCAAAGAATTTAGTTATTAAAAAAAAGCACCATTACTTCGTTACCAATTGCCGCTGTCTTACGGCCTCGAAAAGCACGATAGCGGCGGCGTTGCTCACATTCAACGAATCCATTTTTCCATTCATGGGGATGATGATGTTTTGCGCGGCGGCTTGTATCCAATTGTTGTTCACGCCTACGGCTTCTGTTCCCAAAACGATGGCGGCGGCTTGTTTTAAATCGACCTCCCAATACGGTTTAGCAGCTTCTAAATAGGTGACATAAATAGTAATACCCTTGTCTTTTAGCCAGTTGATGCACTCGGCCTGCGTAGCTACAGCAATGGCGTTGGTAAAAAAGCTACCCAAACTGTTGCGTATGACGTTGGGGTTGTAGATATCGGTCAGGGGATCGGTAATTATAACGGCATCTACACCGGCAGCATCAGCCGTGCGCAACATGGCGCCCAAATTCCCGGGTTTTTCTATTTGATCTAAAATCAGTAATAGCGGTTTTTCCGGAAGTGTGAGGTCTGACAATTGCAGTGGGTGCATAGGAAAAATGGCTAAGGCATTAGGCACACCACTGCGGTAGGCGCACTTCGCAAAAATTGGTGTTGTGAGCAAGAAGGGGGTTGCGTTTTGGCAACGAGACACCACTGTTATCACCTCCAAATGCTCTGCAAAGGCGGCGTCAATGAAAATACTTTCTGCTATCGCGCCAGCTGCTAAGGCCGCTGTTATTTCTCGAAGCCCCTCAACGACAAAGCATTGTTCTTGTTTTCGTGTCCGCGATTTTTGCAATAAAGACTGAAGTCGTTTTACGGTCGGATTTTGCGCACTGGAAAGGATTCGCATGGAAGTTATCTTTGTTTTGCCTTATGTTTGCCTGAACAAATGAATGTGATAATTAGTTGGCGAAATTATGGCTAAAAAATCAAAGAAAATTAAGCTGAATGATGATGGTTTTGTTTTTTCAACCAATGCAGCTTTCGAGTTTGACAATGCCTTTGAGGAGTCGGAAACATTAGCACCTCAAGAGCAACTACTGGAGGTGCACCTAGAAAAAAAAGGTCGTGGTGGAAAAACGGCGGTTATTGTTCGCAATTTTATAGGCACAAACGATGATTTGGCTGATTTGGCAAAACTGCTAAAAACGCGCGTGGGTACAGGCGGCAGTGCCAAAGACGGCGAAATTATTATCCAAGGCGATGTGCGAAACAAAGTCATGGAGCAATTACAAAAGCTAGGCTATAAAACCAAACGTGTGGGCGGGTAAACCATGAGCCTCCTCCGAAAAGTCACTTTCCGCCAAACGCTAACGCGTCGGTGGATTTAGAGTGCTTTCAGACAGTTATTTACCTTCTCTTCAACAAGCCCCTTCGTGCAGATTCTGATTGCAATCATCCTTTTCGAAGGGGGGTACAAAATAAACATCTACTATCAATTAGCAATATTATTCATGAACACAACCAGGTTTCTAGCTCCGATTCGATTCGGAATACTTTTTTCATTGCTGACCATAGCATTAGGATTTTTCATGGGGATGATTTTTGGGATTGGCGAAGACGCCATCAAAAGTAATTTGGGGGAGCGCGCAGCATCTGTCTTGGAGACTGTTTACCAGAATGATACAGAAAAAGCCGCTGCGGTGGTGTCGAAGTCGTGGACTTATTTCAAACGGGCACACATGCATGCGGGAGGTATAGGTACTGCGGCATTGTCCATCTGTCTACTAGTTGGTTTTTGGGGGCGTCGGCCTGTTGTTGCCACCTATACTACCGCTGCTTTAGGATTGGGTGGATTGGGCTATAGTGTGTTTTGGTGGTTAGCTGGACTTCGCGCTCCGTTGTTGGGCAGCACAGCCGCCGCCAAAGAAAGTCTGGCGTTTTTAGCCATGCCCAGCGCAGGACTTATTGTTTTATCAGTTTCCATTGTCCTCTTTTTTTGGATAAAGGACTTCTTTTTTTTGGGTGTTTCGAAAAATGGTTAACATTTGTTAAAGGCAGTAGCAACCACCGCAAAGGGCTGTAATTTTGTGACATGGGTAAACACTTTGGAAAAGCGTTGCAATGGATGCGCATCAGCACCACGTCAGGACTCGTTTTTTGGATGTCGGTGGCATTGGCGGGTGCGGTTTCGTTGCAGATTTTTTTGATTGGCGAAGCGGTTGTTTCGCGCGAAGATCGCTTTGACAAAGAGGTGGCGGAAGCCTTGCGCAGCATCAGTACGAGTCTGGAAACGGTGGATTTACTCAATGCGATGTCGCAAAACATCAATTTCAATCAAGCTTTTGAAAATCATTTCATTCAAATGGTGCGGCGTGCCACCGATACGTTACAGTTCAAAGACCCGGAAACTCAAACCGAACATCAAGTAACAGTTAGCGAAATTTGGAGCAATCCATCGGCTTATCCATACATCAACATTCAGCCGCAGGATGGTGGGTTTTTTAGCATTGCCATGCATCAGCGGAGCATTAAGAGCAACTATTACGTATCGCGCGCACAGCAGCGCCGCGACAGTTTGATGGAGCGCATCGCGCTGCGCAATTTTCAATCGATGTTGCCCATGGAAAGTCGTTTTCAGATTTGGCAAATCGACAGCGTCATTCGAACAGAACTGAAAATACGAGGGATTGCGGCTTTGTATCGCTTTGCTATAACGGAGGGCGGTTTTTTAACGTCATTGGCGACAGCCGATTTCCGGCCACAGAAAACAGATTATTTTGTCCCCCTTTTTAAAGACGATTTTTTGAACGGGCCGCGCTATTTGTTTATCGACTTTCCGGATAAAACCCAATATTTGTATCGTTCGATGTGGACGATTTGGTTGTTGATGGTCACCTTTTTGTTGGCTATCGTCCTAATTTTTGGTAGAACCCTTTACCAAATGCAGCGTCAGAAAAAAATCTCACGCATCAAGACCGACTTTATCAACAACATGACGCATGAGTTTAAAACACCGATTGCCACGATTTCTTTAGCCATTGATGCCTTGAATAGTCCGCGCAGTGCCGAAGATTTAGACCGGCGAAAAAACTATTATCGCATTATAAAACAAGAGAGCCAACGCATGAATCACCAAGTGGAACAAGTGTTGCAAATGGCCTTGTTTGATAAAAATGAATTGGATTTAAAGAAAGATCTACTGGTGCTTTCAGACATCGTACGCGATGCCATAGAGCACACCACATTACAACTTGAAGAACGAGGGGGGACTCTTTCCATAGAAGATCAATCAAATGGCGTTGAGGTAGTTGGTGATGCGTTGCACCTCACAAACGTGTTCACTAATATCTTGGATAATGCAGTGAAGTATTCCACGGAGGCGCCAGAGATTACAGTAAACATTTGGACCGCTGACCATCAGGTTTTTGCCGCTGTGAAAGACAAGGGGCGTGGCATGAGCAAGGAGGTACAGAAACAAATTTTTGATCGTTTTTACCGCGAGACTACTGGAGATGTTCACGACATCAAGGGGCATGGATTGGGGTTGGCTTATGCCATAGAAATGGTTAAAGCGCATCGTGGTAATATCACCGTTGCGAGTGAAAAAGGAAAAGGCAGCACATTTACCGTGTCGTTGCCTTATAAATCGATAGAAAATTCATAAAAATGATAAAAAAGAAAATTTTGCTAGCTGAAGACGATGAGAACTTCGGCGTTATTTTACAGGATTTTTTAGAGTTGAATGACTTTGAGGTAGTTTGGTGCAAAGACGGCGATCAAGCGCTGCGGAAATTCTCACCCAACTATTTTGATTTGTGTGTTTTAGATGTAATGATGCCCAAGAAAGACGGCTTTACATTGGCCAAGGAAATCAAGCAACAGAGCGAAAAGCAGCCCATTATTTTCTTGACCGCACGCGGCATGAAAGAAGATATGCTAAAAGGGTATAAGTCTGGAGCTGACGACTATATCACCAAGCCCTTTGATAGCGAATTGCTATTGTTTAAAATCGAAGCTATTTTACAGCGGACCTCTCGTGTAGAGAATCCAAAGCAGGAAGTTTTTAGGGTAGGTGATTATGAGTTTAATTCGAGATTTCGCATTTTAAAGCACGGCGATGACGAGCGAAAGTTGAGTCCTAAAGAAGCTGCCTTGTTGCATGTGTTGATTCAGTATAAAAACGACTTACTACCCCGTTCTGTAGCCTTACAAAAAGTATGGAAAGACGACAGTTATTTTGCTGGAAGAAGTATGGATGTTTATGTAACCAAACTTCGGAAGATGCTCAAGAAAGATGAACGCATAGAAATTCAAAATTTACATGGTGAGGGTTTTCAATTGGTAGTGCCCACCTGATAAAGGCAAGCATTCTCAAGCAGACAAGCATCAATTTACAGGGTGGATTTCAATAAAGGCTTAGCCATTTTCACCTTTAGCAATCTCTCGATTAATTGTTTATTTTCGCACCTTTCTTTTTGCAATACAGCAAAACACCATCAATGAAAATAAAACAAAATTTGTTTACTTCAATCAAATCAATAATCAAATGAAATACGCACAGTTAGGATTACTGTTTTTGGGGAGTTTCGGTTTGTTCGCACAAAACAACCCGTTGATTACCATAGGCGAAGATGTAGTAACAGCCGATGAATTCATCAATATTTATCAAAAAAATCGCGACGTCGGGCGCGGTATAGATCCAAAGTCACCCACCGAGTATTTGGATTTGTATGTGAATTTCAAATTAAAAGTAAAGGAAGCCAAAGAGCAAGGTCTAGATACTGTTTTGCGCTTTCAAAGGGAGTTTGGCAATTACCGCGCACAACTTGCGGCGCCTTACCTATCCGATAAAAGTATGGACACCCTTTTGGTAAAGGAGGCCTACAATCGCATGAAAGAAGAGATTCGTGCCTCACACATCATGTTTGAGTGCGCAGCCGATGCGTTGCCCGAGGATACATTGGCCGCTTTCAAAAAAGCAGCCGATATAAAGGCGCGAATAGAGAAAGGCGAGATGACATTTGAAGCGGCGGCATCCGAGATGTCGGTAGATAGAGGCACTGCGGTTCGCGGTGGTGATTTAGGCTACTTTACTGCGTTCACTATGGTATATCCGTTTGAATCGGCAGCCTACAACACCAAGGTGGGTCAGATTTCCGATCCCGTCCGGTCGCAATACGGTTACCATTTGGTAAAGGTAGCCGACAGACGCCCAGCTAGTGGTAAAGTTACCGTTGCACACATTTTTATCGCTTCCAAAGATACCGATGATACCGAAGCCAAAATGGCAGCGCAGAAGAAAGCCATGGAAATTCACCACAGAATAAAAATGGGTGATGACTTTGCAATGACCGCCAAGCAGCATAGTGATGACAAAGCCTCAGCGGCAAATGGCGGTTTGTTGGATGAGTTTGGCATCAATACCATGATGACAGAATTTGAAGAAGCAGCCTTTGGTTTAAAACAAGTTGGCGATTTCACGCAACCCATTAAAACAGCCATAGGTTACCACATCATCAAGTTGGTGGATAAAAAAGGCGTTCCTACGTTCGAGGAAGCCGAGCAGGAGTTGTTCAAGAAAGTTTCTAGGGACTCGCGCTCAAGCAAAGGCCGTGACGCTCTTTTGGCGCGATTGAAGAGCGAGTACAACCTCAAAGAAAACACAAAGCGTCTAAAAGAATTTGAAAAAGTTGTGGATCAGAGTTATTTAGAAGGCAATTGGGATGCAAAATCAGCCGCCAAATTGAACAAGCCCCTTTTCGAATTTGCTGACAAAGTGGTCAACCAAACAGAATTTACCAATTACTTGGCAAATCAAATGCGCGTTGGTCGTAAGAGTCAAACACCAAGAGCAGAATTATACAAGCAATACCAAGCTTTTGTAGATGCCACCATCATGGCCTATGAGGATAAAAACCTTGAAAAGAAGTACCCCAAGTTTCGTTATTTGGTACACGAGTATCGCGATGGTATTTTGCTATTCGACTTAACAGAGACTCGCATTTGGAACAAAGCAGTGGAGGATACCGCAGGTTTGCAGGCCTTTTATGAAGCCAACAAAACCAACTACATGTGGGACGAACGCGTAAACGCTACCGTTTTCAATTGTGAAACAGAAAAGGTGGCTAAAGACGTTCGCAAACAATTGAAAGCTGGTAAAAGCAACAAAGAGATAGTAGCAAAGGTCAATAGCAAATCCGAACTGAGTGTTAGTATTGAGGAAGGTGTGTTTTCCAAAGGACGGAACCAAACAGTAGACCAAGTAAACTGGGAGTTAGGCACATCAGCAAACATTGCCGTAGATGGCCGAGTACACGTGGTGCACATTACAGCCATTTTGCCACCACAGCCGAAAAAGCTAGAAGAAGCAAAAGGCCTTATCACCTCCGATTATCAAAAAGAGCTAGAAAAAGCTTGGGTGGAAGAATTGAAATCGAAGTACACCGTAAAAATTAACGAAGCCACGCTGGCAGAAGTAATTAAAACACTAAACTAGTTTTTTGTCTTGACAAAACGCCTAAGCATAGGAGCACAGCAACAATTTAAAGCACAATCAGCGGTAGTGTTACTGCTGATTGTGTTTTTTTTATCGAATTGTAAAGACAAGACATTCGATGAGCCCCCTTTGGCGCGCGTTTACGATTCCTATTTATTTTTCAGTGATATTCAAGAACAGGTTCCGGAGAGTTTAACTGGGGCAGACAGTACTGTTTTTGTTCAAAACCTCATCGTAAATTGGGGAAGGGAACAATTGATGATCAACAAAGCGCTGTTCAATCTGGAGGAGAAGAACGAAGAGATAGAAGCATTGGTGAGCAAGTATCGCAACGATTTAATGAAGTTTGCGTATCAGCAGGCCTATCTCAATCAAAATTTAGACACGACGATTACAACAGAGCAAATAGCGGCCTATTACGAAGAGAATGCGTATAATTTTGAGTTAAAGGAGAACATACTTCGCGCCACCTATTTTGTAGTACCTACGGGAACCCCTCAATTGACAGACATTCGGCGGAAGTTCAAATCACAAAAAGAGAAAGATTGGGAGGAAGTGGTGCAGTATGCCACTGTTTTTGCTACCGATATATCGTTAGAAGACACTACGTGGGTGAGCTATAGTGAACTTGCAAAAATATTGCCCATAGAAAATTACAATCCTGTAGACTTTTTGCGAAGGAATAAGCTCTTGGTTTTAGAAGATGAAGAGCAAGTTTATTTTCTGCGAATAGAGGAATATAAGTTCAAGGAGAGCGTTTCCCCACTACAATATGTTACGGAGACCATTCGAAACATATTATTGAATAAACGAAAATTGGAGACCATCCAAAAAATGGAAAAAAAATTAGTTGAAGATGCGTACGAAAAGAAAGCTTTTGAAATTTATTAAACAACGAGGAGTAGTGGTCTTTGCTTTGGCAATGATGAGCCCATTTGCTCAAGCGCAGCCTTTTTTGGCAGATGGCGTAGTGGCGGTGGTTGGTAAGAACGTGATATTGAAGTCAGACGTTGAGATGCAGTATGAAAATATGCGTTTAGAAGGGTTTGACAGAGAAGGCGGGGTTTGCGGCATTTTCAAGGAGTTGTTATTTGAAAAGTTGTTGTTGCACCAAGCTGTAATTGACAGTATTATTGTTGCGGATGAGGAAGTTGATCAACTGATGGATCGCCGCATCAACATGTTGGTGGCGCAAATGGGAGGCGATCCCCGACGCTTAGAAGCCTATTACAAAAAGACGATTCCGGAGATAAAGGATGAAATGCGCATTTTGATGAAAAATCAAGAAATAGCGCAGCGGGTACAGCGGCAAATTGTTGGCGAAGTAAATGTGACCCCTACAGAGGTGGCTGAATTTTACCGCACGATACCCATAGATTCGTTGCCATTGATCAATACTGAAGTAGAGTATGCGCAGATAGTGCGTTATCCAACAGTATCACGCGAGGCTCGGTCCGAGGCCATAGAGCGTTTGCGCAAGCTAAAAGAGCGCGTTGAGGGCGGTTCTAGTTTTAGTACAATGGCCATTTTATACTCAGAAGATCCCGGTTCAGCGAAAAATGGTGGCGAATACAAAGGCATCAAAAGAGGGCAATTTGTTAAAGAATTCGAGGCCGTTGCATTCAACTTACAGCGCGGTCAGATTTCAGAGCCCTTTGAGACAGAGTATGGCTATCATATTGTGATATTAGACGCGAGAAAAGGTGAGGAATTAGATTTGCGTCACATTCTCATCAAGCCAAAAGTATCGCCAGAGGATTTAGATGCGGCAAAACATTTTCTAGACAGTTTAACGATTCGACTAAACAAAAAGGAGTTGACCTTTGCTGAGGCTGCAGATTTATATTCGCAAGACGATGAAACCAAGTACAACGGTGGTATAGCCATCAATCCACAATCTGGGGAGCCCAAATGGGAAGTAGATCAAATAGACAAGCGGATGTTTGTTACTTTAGAGAAGTTAGCGATAGGAGAAATAGCTGCCCCGAGTTTTTTCCGGACCATGGATGGAAAAGAAGGATTTAAATTGGTGAAGTTGCTCAATCGAATAGATCCGCACAAGGCGAATCTAAAGGAAGACTATCAGCGCATTAAATTGGTAGCAGAAAATGCCAAGCGTCAGGAAATAGTGGAGAGTTGGATAACCAACAAACTCGATGAAACGTATATAAAAATAAACAGAAATGTGTTTGGTTGTACCTTTACCGACACATGGGACAAACTTGTTGTAATCAATGAATAACGAAAAGAACGATGTGCAAGCAGTTGACCAATTGGTCAATCAGTATGCGGCATTAAAGCGAGAGATAGGAAAAGTAATTGTAGGCCAAGACGCTGTTGTAGATAAGTTGGTGTTGTCGATTTTTTGCAAGTCGCACAGTCTCTTAGTGGGCGTACCAGGATTAGCGAAAACACTACTGGTTAGCACATTATCACAGGCATTAGGATTGAGTTTTCAGCGGATACAATTCACTCCAGACCTTATGCCTTCCGATATTTTGGGTTCAGAAATCCTAGACGAGAACAGAAAGTTCACCTTTATTAAAGGGCCAATTTTTTCGAACATTGTGTTAGCGGATGAGATCAATCGAACGCCACCCAAGACACAGGCGGCATTGCTTGAAGCCATGCAAGAGCGCAACGTTACCGTTGCGGGCCAGACGTTTCCCATGCAGGATCCGTTTTTCGTGTTGGCGACACAGAATCCGATAGAGCAGGAGGGGACGTATCCGTTACCAGAGGCCCAGCTTGACCGGTTTATGTTTTTCATTCAAGTGGAGTATCCCACATTTGAGGAAGAGATGGAAATTGTAAAAAATACGACCTCCTCGGTGCAGCAAGTAGTTAATAGCGTATTGAGTGCTTCCGAAATCATTGCCATACAGCAGTTGATTCGCAAGATACCCGTTACGGATAATGTAATTCGCTACGCGGTAGAATTGGTTGCAAAGACCCGTCCCAACGCCCCACAGGCACCAGCCATCACCAACGATTACATAGGTTGGGGAGCAGGGCCGCGCGCGAGTCAAAACTTGATTTTAGCGGCTAAGGCACATGCTGCCACACGCGGTAAATACAGTCCAGACATAGAAGATGTAAAGGCCGTGGCGTTACCGATATTGCGTCATCGATTGGTAAAAAATTACAAAGCCGAGGCAGCGGGTATGACCATAGACAGCATCATTGCAGAGTTGTTGTGACAGCATCATATAGTTGTTGCAACGTAATAGATAATTCAAATCAATTCATAACAATTTGCCACATGGGTACGGTCTAATTAAACCGTATCTTTGCGGCTTAATTTCAAAAACAAATATCATGGCACTTGAACTGACAAGCGAAAACTTTGAAGAACTAGTAATGAAATCAGATAAGCCAGTATTGGTAGACTTTTGGGCAGAGTGGTGCGGTCCTTGCCGCGTTGTAGGTCCGATTGTAGACGAGTTGGCCAATGACTACGAAGGCAAAGCCGTTGTGGGTAAAGTAAACGTAGACGAGCATGGCGACATCGCGGGCAAGTTTATGATTCGCAACATACCTACATTATTGGTGTTTAAGAATGGCGAGGTAGTAGACAAGCAAGTAGGTGCAGCACCAAAGAACGTGCTAGCCGGCAAACTTGACGCAGCTATGTAAACAGTGCTGTTTTTTTAGAAAGTTAAAAAAGCCCGACCTTGTGTTGGGCTTTTTTTTTGGTGTTTTTGACAGGGCTGTAATTGGTTTTGATGGTTACATGTGATATTTTTGGGTCGTAGGGTAGTATCTTGATGCTAGATTTTATTATCCGGATGTTTCCAGAAATGTAAGGGATTTGGAGATAAGCGTGTAATAAAAGTGGGTCCACGGATCTTACCAAAAATGTAGGGTGAGGGTGTGTGCTGTTGCTGGATTTTATTATCTGGATGTTTCCAGGAATGTAAGGGATTTGGAGATAAGCGTATAATAAAAGGGCGTACATGGATGTTTCCAAAAATGTAAGGAACGTGTGTGCTGCTGCTGGGATTTATTATCAGGATGTCACCAAAAATGTAAGGGGTTTGGAGATAAGCGTATAATAAATGGGGGTATACGGATGTTTCCAAAAATGTAGGG
>JAIULY010000090.1 GCA_022565875.1 Schleiferiaceae bacterium
AATCTAAGGCAATGATTCGGTCTAAGGCTAAATTCATAATGGGCTGTTTGGATGTTCGTTTGCCCAACAGAAACCAACGATTGTTGTACTCTTTGACGGCAAAGGGGTGAAAGACAAACGTGCTGGCCGAACGCGCAGTAAACGATTGGTAGGTGATTTCTAAAACCACTTTTTTTATTATGGCTTGGTATATCGCATCTAAAAAATGCAACCCTTTAAGCTGCTCGTTCTTGTCTAAATGGATGACTTGCCCCGACTGATGCTTTTCCGCATAAATCTTGTCTTCAAGCCGTTGTACTATGTCGGAGACGTCGCTGAATAGCGAAAAGTCTTTGAACTGTTTCAACATAGACACAGCGTCCGTAAGTGTGTTTATATCAGTCGCATTCAAAGGGGTGTCGGTGATAGAGTAGTTGTCTTCACTGTAGCGATAATACTTGCGGTCATACACCTCTATGGGTGCGTTGTATCCCAATTTTTCGCTCCGCATCAATTGTATGTCTAGTTGCAAGGTCCGTTTGCTAATGGCAATTTTCCGGCCTTCAAATTCGTATAGCGCATCTGAACAGGAAGCCATCAAATCTTCTAATGTCCAACGGCGATACGGGTTTTGCAAACACTTATCTATTGTTTTGTAGCGGATTAAGGCGTTTTTATTCTGCGGCATAACCAGATGTTTTCGCAAAAAAACACTTTCTTTTTTTACTGCGCAAATAGATTGCGTAGTAGTTGTTAAATATTTGCACCAACAAATACAAACGGCATGAAGTCAATTACAGCAAAGGATTTGCGAAAAATCGGATGGGCGCAAAATGAAACGCTAGGAAAAGCGCTTGCGTGTATTCAAGGTGCTACAGAAGAAATCTCATTAGAAGATTTGAAACGTGTGTATCACCAGCCTCAAGTCTACCTTTTAGACGCTTGCTATGGCGAAATAGCTGCCATGTTGCTAGCTTACCAAAACGAGCAAAAAGGCGACAGTATACCATTGGCACAAAAAGGTGTACCCTACACAACTTATGGAGCGGAACAAATTGAAGTAGGAGCGCGCAACCAGATGGACGTTGCCATGCGATTGCCCATCACCCAAGCGGGTGCATTGATGCCGGACGCACATCAAGGGTATGGCTTGCCCATTGGTGGGGTGCTGGCTACAAATAATGCCGTCATTCCCTATGGTGTAGGAGTCGATATCGGTTGTCGTATGGCGCTTTCTGTTTTTGATATGCCCGGCTCGGCGTTCATGGGCTTACATGACCGGTTTAAGCGCGAGCTCATAGCGCATACCAAGTTTGGCGCAGGTCACGGTTTCGTGCGCAAACATCGCTCAGATCACGAAATTTTAAACCGAAAGGAGTTTGAGGAAAACACATTTATTAAGCAACTAAAAGACAAAGCGTGGAGTCAGTTGGGCACCTCGGGGGGCGGTAACCATTTTGTTGAGTTTGGCATACTTTCCTTCGCAGAAGCAGATGCCGAATGGAACCTTCCCAAAGGTGAGTATGTAGCGCTTCTTACGCATTCAGGTTCTCGTGGATTGGGCGCAACCATTGCTGGGCATTACACCAAACTGGCAAAAGCCGTATGCAAACTTCCGGATGAAGCTAAAAACCTAGCCTACCTCGATTTGAATACTGACTTGGGTATGGAATATTGGACGGCAATGACTTTGGCCGGTGATTACGCCTCAGCTTGCCACGAAATTATACACCAAAAATTAACCAAGGCGCTTGGTTTGCAAACAATAGCGAAAGTTGAAAACCATCACAATTTTGCGTGGAAGGAAAAAATCAATGGCGCTTCTGTGATTGTCCATCGAAAAGGCGCTACTCCTGCTGGAAAAGGGGTGCTTGGTATAATTCCAGGCAGTATGACGGCACCAGGCTTTGTGGTAAGAGGAAAGGGTGAGGTTGCTGCTATTCACTCGGCTTCTCATGGAGCAGGCAGACAAATGAGCAGAACCCAAGCTAAAAAATCGGTTACCCAGAAACAACTGCAAGCCGTTTTGAAAGATCATGGCGTAACCTTGATTGGCGCCGGTTTAGATGAAGCGCCTTTCGCTTACAAAGACATCCATAAGGTAATGGCTGCGCAGAAAGCGTTGGTAGACATCGTTGCGACGTTTACGCCAAAAATGGTGCGAATGGCAGACGATGGCAGTCGAGAAGATTAAAAAAATTGCTGGAGGCTAGTTGTGTGTTTCTGTATAGCACCATTGCTGCGTTGGCTTCACTGCTGCGAATGGCCCTGCGCTGTCCACCTCCAAACAAAGGTTTCTGAGCATTTTCCATAAAATGTTCTTGTCGCTATATGTAGTGGGTTCGATTCCCTCCTGTAGAAAAACTACAGTAGCTCATTGGTAGAGCAATAGCCCTGTAGAGGTTCGATTCCTCTGCGCAAGATTGGCTTGCGTTAGCTCAATTGGTAGAGCACTACACTGTTAATGTAGGTTTGTAGGAGTTGCATTCTCTCCTTAAATGAATGCTTTTTTGAAATTCATCGGATGCAACCGGCTTTCCAAACACAGGTTGAAAAGCAACTTAAACGCAACCTGAGTAAACCCCGCTGCTACTTGGCTGTAGACGAGGCCTACTAGCTTTAGGCTGTAAAGTCTTATTCAGTTCTTGGACCAGTTAAACAGCCAAATGGCAAGGGTGAACCCGTTGTGTTTAAGGGGATGTATCCGATTGAATTTCTCTTTAACCTTGATAAAATTTAACACAATGAAAAGAATTGTTATTCAAGTAGGTCAAGTGGGTCTACTCATTAAAAACAGACGTGTAAAGCGCCTTTTATTTGAAGGAACTTACTGGGTGTTTGATGTGTTTGAAATCTCCATTCACGAGACGAACACATCCTTACAAACCCCAATAGATATAGATCTTTTGCTGCAAAGCAGTCTTTTGGCTGATGCGCTTGAGATAGTCCATATTCCGCAAAAGAGTATAGGATTGGTTTACAAGAATGCGGATCTTCACCAAGTACTCATCGAGGGCAAGCATGCTTTTTGGAAAGGTTTGCACCCCTTTACATTTGAAACAGTAGACACAACCGCACTTAACATTCCAGAAGGCATGCTGCGGAAGCACCTTGAGAGCTACTTGATGCGTCCATTTTTACGCATGTTTACGGTTCCCAATGCGCACAAAGCTGTTTTCTTTGCTGATGGAGAAATTCTAAGCACTGTTGGTTCGGGGAGCTATTTCTTTTGGAACAACGGTACAGAAATAGAGCTTCAAAGTGTTGATATGCGACAGCAGCACCTCGAGATTTCTGGCCAAGAATTATTGACAAAAGACAAGGCGTGCGTTCGCGTAAATTTCTTTGTGCAATTTCGAGTGGTTGCTATCGACAAAGCCCTAGTTGAAAACAAGGATTACAAAAACCAACTTTACATTCTTTTGCAATTGGCGCTTCGTGCCTATGTGGGTGGCTTTGATTTGGATGCATTGCTAAGCAATAAAGATCGCATAGCTAGCCTCATTCTCAATGCAACACAAGAGAAAATCGCAAACTTGGGTGTGACCGCAGTAGACGCCGGTATCCGAGACATTATTTTGCCCGGCGACATGCGCGACATCATGAACCAGGTGTTGGTGGCAGAGAAGAAAGCGCAAGCAAACGGCATCATGCGAAGAGAGGAAACCGCTGCTACGCGAAGTTTGTTGAATACCGCGAAGTTGATGGAGAACAATCAAATGTTGTGGAAACTAAAAGAAATGGAATACGTAGAAAAAATCGCGGAACGCGTTGGCGCAATTAGTATTTCTGGTAAAGGCAATGTCATCAGTGAACTCAAGGAACTTTTTATAAAGTAGCCTCGAGAAACCTTGATGCCTACAAATCAGCAACAAAAAAAACACCTGCGCAAAGGATTGCGCAGGTGTTTGTATAGAAAGGGGTAATCGGCAAGAAGTTACCAAATGGCAATGGTCTTTTTCGGCGCTTCACAGCCAAAGTTCTCGTAAAACTCTGGTATATTGATGGTAGGGCCGTTTACGCGGTATTGTGGTGGTGAGTGCGGGTCGGTTACTACCATGTTTCGGAGGTATTCGTCTGTAGCTTGACTTTGCCAAACTTGTGCCCATCCTAAAAACACGCGCTGACGGTCGGTAAAACCATCGATGGGAGCCACCTCAGGTTGCCCTTCTCGTGATTTTACATAAGCGTGATAAGCTAGGGTCAAGCCACCGAGGTCTGCTATGTTTTCTCCCAACGTCAATTCGCCATTTACGTTCATCCCTGGCAAGGGTTCGTAAGCGCTGTATTGCGCCACAATTTCTCCAGCTAGCGCATCAAAACGCGAACGGTCTTCGGTAGTCCACCAGTTCTCGAGGTTGCCGTTTGCATCGTACTTGCTGCCTTGGTCATCAAAGCCGTGTGTAAACTCATGACCAATAACTCCGCCTATCGCGCCGTAATTGAGTGCGTCATCAGCTTCGGGATCAAAAAACGGATGTTGTAGAATGCCTGCCGGAAAAACAATTTCATTATAGGATGGGCTATAATAGGCGTTTACAATATGCGCACCCATAAACCACTCTGACTTATCTACGGGCTTGCCAAATTTCGCAAGGTTCTCAGATGTTTTGTAAGCACCAAGTGCCATCATGTTGTCAAAATAGCTAGCTCTTGAAATAGTCAAGTTGCTGTAATCCTTCCAAGTATCTGGATAGCCTATTTTATAATTAAATGCGTTGAGTTTAACAATGGCTTTCTCTTTGGTTTCCTCGCCCATCCAATCCAAATCCTGGATGCGCTCGCGGTAAACAGCACGAATGTTTTCTACCATTTCCGAAATCTTTTGCTTTGAACTTTCTGGAAAATACCGATCGACGTACACATAGCCAATTTGCTCATTCAAACCACCCATAGCGTCTTGAACTCGCTTCCAGCGGGGGTTCATTTCTTTATTTCCTCGAAGTGTTTTGCTGTTGAAATCAAAGTCTGCCTGCTCAAAGGCCAAACTCAATTTCGATGCGTGGGCACTTAAAAAACGGAACGACAAATAATCTTTCCAACTTTCAATAGGGGTTTCTGTAAGAATGCTCGAAAGGGCTTTTAAGTAATCGGGTTGCGTAACAATCAGGTCCTCTGTCCGAAGTTTTAAAACACTTAGGTAGGGGGTCAAATCAAAAACCTCTTTGTTGAAACGCGCTACAGTATACGGATTGTATGTGTTTTCAGGTTGACGCTGAAGCGTTCTGCTCATTTGTTCCTCTGCCAAACGGTTTTCTAATGCGTAAATTTTTTCCGCTTTCGCCGATGCTGCTTCGGGCACATCACCAGCCAATTCAAAAAGTGAGGCCATATACGTGCGATACTTTTCTTGTATCACCACACTTGCAGAATCACTTTTTAGGTAATAATCCCGGTCGGGCATCCCCAAGCCAGACTGACCAATGTAGAGGGCGTTGGCATTTGAGTTTTTGCGATCTGGCGAAACGGATACGTAAAAAGGTGCGCTAGCCCCCATAAACTTCATTTCCGCAAAAAAAGGCAGTAATTCACTATGCGCTGAAATTGTACCAACTCTGTTGAGGTATGGCATAAGTGGACTAACTCCTGCGGTTTCTCTAGCGGTGCTGTCCATTCCGCTGTAATATAAATCGCCAACAAGTTGTGCTTGTGAGCCTGTTTTCAAATTCGGGATAGCTACCAAGCTGTCTAGCAATCCGCGAATAGCTTCCTTATTGCGTTCGGCAAGCATATTAAATTGCCCCCAGCGCGCCTCTGTGTCTGGAATGGGGTTGTTTTGTAACCAGCCCCCAGCGGTAAACTGAAAAAAGTTTTCACAAGCGTGGACACTGCTGTCCAAATTTTCAGGATTAAAACCAAAATACCTAGGAGCCGTGTTTTCTGGCTTTTCAGGTGCTGTTTGACAAGCTACAGTGGCGAAGACAATACTGCCAAAAATTACTTTGAGTCGGGTGTTCATCATTTGTTTTTTATTTTGTGTTTATGCGCAATAACCAGCCTTTCCAAAAAGGATGACTTCAAAAAAAGCCTATCAATACGAAAGGATTTTGCAGAAAAGGACTTTTTGGGACAAATCCGTTTTACGCAAACCTAATGGTATTGCAAAGCTAAGACATTGTGCTATTCCAACGATTGTGTTGCGTAAATCATTCCGCGATTCTTTCCATACGGTTTGGGAGTTGGGAAGTTAGGGAGTTTGTTTCGGCGTTTGAGCTACTGCGTTTGGTTATTTTACATGTATTTAAGGATTGGTTTAAGGTTGAAAGTTTAAGGTTGAGCCCACTCTTTAAACATTAAACCTTAAACTTTAAACCAAAATTAATTGATAGATAGTATGTTAGGCGCGACGTGCTCCGATGACGTCGTTTCGATTATTCATTCCGTAATTTTTTTTTGGAACACGAAGTTGCAGGAAGTGCACACAAAGGTTCACGAAGGATAAACCGAATCAACGAATAGACGAATCGACAAAAGTTCCCCGTGCCACACAGTGCTCCCCGTGAGCCCCGCGGTGAAAAAACTACCCGGGCTCGGGAAACGAATTGTTATTCATTGCACGATTTTTTTTTGGACCACGGAGTTGGACACGGAGTGGCACGGAGGAATTTGTTGTAGGACTGTGCTGCGTGATGCTCTCCGCTTATTATTCACTAAATATTTGGCGCAACGGAATTTTCATTTCAGGAAAAAGAGCGCCCGCCACTTCGGCGATACCTTCTTTTTCGCTAAACAAACCTAATGATTCATATTTTTCATCAATGAGGCTAAAGATTTCAATGCTTTTGTTGGCAGGGTCTGCTATCCAGTATTCTTTAACACCGTTTTCTTCGTACAGATTAAATTTTTCATTGTAATCTTTTTTAGCGGTGCTTTCTGAAAGCACCTCAACAATCAAATCTGGCGCACCAAGACAGCCTGCATCATCTAACTTACTCGGGTCGCAAACCACACAAATATCAGGTTGGACAACAGTGTCAATTTCATCCCCGGGGTCTTTGTGCTTCTTTAGACGGACATCGAAAGGCGATTGATAAACTTCACACGGACTGTTTTTAAAAAATCCAAAAAACTCATAGAATAAATAGCCTTCAATTTTTTGGTGCACGCGTCTCGGTGCTGGACTCATTTTGTACAACCACCCTTTGATCAGTTCCACACGCTCGTTAAGCCTCCAGGTAAGGTAATCGGTATAGGTGTACTGCCTTTTGATGTCTAAATCGTTGATGTCTGTAATGTACTTGGAATGCATACCAAAATATTTTACACAAAAATACATCAAATCAGCGGGAAAAACATGCGGAGTGAATCGCAGAATTTTCATGGGTACAGTTATTTGATTTGTGACTGCAATTGGGGGTTTCATTCCGCGCATACTTCCATACGGTTTGGGGGTTGGGGAGTTAGGGAGTTTGTTTCGGCGTTTGAGCTACTGCGATTGGTTAGTCATTTTGCATGTATTTATGGATTGGTTTAAGGTTGAAAGTTTAAGGTTTAACTGATGTCAATGCCTAAATAACGTTGACTACTTAAAACTTGTGAGGGGAGCTAGCCCTGAAATTTGTGTAGCCAAACGGTACATATTTTTTCAACCCCATACCTTGGCGTAATGATTCCGCACCTTTGGCGCTTTGTTCCATGAATTGGTCGCTCCCTAGGGCTTTACCCTAGGCTAATGATTATGCGCCTGTGGCGCTTTGTATTGTTTTCCTTTTCTACTCTTAGGGTTCAACTTAGACTAATGATTGTGCGTCTTAAATGGTGACTGATGAATAAAGCACCAACGGTGCGATAAGCAGTAGCATAGCCTGAAGGGCTATGGAAAGATGCGTTTTTTTGCCATAAGCACCAACGGTGCGTAATCCTAGGCGTTGTGTTCATTCCACGATTTTCGTGAGTTACACAGTGAAAAGTAAGAAGGCATAGCTGTATACTGAAGAATTCAATGCGCATTACCTACGCCACAATTCAGATTTTAGGGCTAACGCCCTTTTAAAACTTTTCCACTACCACACCCCCTCTAAACCAAGGCCGGCGAAGCCCGCCCTGTCTAAACCCAAACAGCAGGCGACCTAGCCGGCGGAGCTAAACCCAAGCGCGTCAGGGCGTCTAAACCAATCGGGAAACGACGCATACCTAAAAAACACAATCCCGCTCCCATCACCCCCAAACACACTCCATAAACTGTGAGCCGCCAGGCGAACGCAATAAACTGCGAGCAGGGGCACAGCCCGCGCAGCGATAAACCCAAGCCGAAGGCATAAACCCCTCGGGAAAACGCATCGTTATTCATTCCGCGCATATTTCCATACGGTTTGGGAGTTTGGAAGTTAGGCGTGGCGTTTTGAGCTACTGCGTTTGGTTATTCATTTCACACGCTCTTTTTGGTTGCACAGAGCGCACGGAGAAGGCACGGAGTGACACTGAGAATTGAAAACACATATTCCCCGCGCCACACAGTGATCCCCGTGAACGCCGTGGTGAAAAAACTACCGGAGTGGTTTGGGGGTTGGGCGCGACGTTTTAATAAGCAGAACAATAGCAACATCAAAACTATCGCTGCACCACTACGGTCTTGGTCCAGCCCCAGCCTTTTTCGTTGGTGATGGTGAATACATAAGTGCCCACAGGCAATTCCTTTACTGAAATGCTTTCTTCTCCATGCAACTTGCCACGCAATACCTCTTGTCCGGATGTTGAAGTGAAATAGTAATTGTAATAAGCACTTGGAACCAAACCTTCCACACGCAAATATTCCGCAGTTGGATTGGGGTAGAGCTTTGGCGCTATGGCAAAAGATTCTTCAAGGCTCAATCCTGGAAGGTTGCCGTTTTCATCTAGTACCATCCAATGAGTAGATTGATGGCTTATCGGGTTGGCTACAAAATTAAATTCCCCGAGTGCCAATAAGGTTTTGTTGCCTGGTAGCGCTACAATTTTTTGTGGACTGACACTCCACCCGGTCTTGTATAACCTTCGCCAATTGAGCTGCTTGGTGTTGCCATTGATGTTGTAGATGTATATCGTGTTTTCGTGTTCAGCACCCAACTCGTCACCGAGCACTAGATAGTCTGAAATGAAAATCTTGATGCTGTCAAAGTTTGTGTGCGAAATCCCACCTAACCCCAAATGTGGTATGAAGGCTTCATTTGGCAAAAGAGAATCATGGGTGAATGAAAAAGTATCCAGCTGAGTTGTTGTAAAGTTCATGTCCATCTTTAGCATAGAAACCGTTCGAATCTGTGCATTTGTGGTTGGGGTAATTTGCCAAACATCTTTGTCAAGCGTTAAAAACGAACAGAAAGTAGGTAAAGCATCTGGGCTATCTACAAACTGGGCTGTTCTTCTAATATTCCCTATACCATATGGTGCAGGGAAGGGTTGTGCAAAGTGATAATTGACGTATTCTAAACTGTCATTAAACTCAATAAAATACTGACCTATAGAGGCTAAGTACTTATTTCCAAACTTTCTGGCATCAAAAATAATTGCAAATCTATCTGTATTCCATAAATTTGTTTTATCAATATTTCCACTTTTTAAAACATTTCCAAGTAGGTCAACTTCGATGATTGTACCCCCATATTCTCCATTCAAACAATAGGGAGAAGTCATGCCTACAAGTAAAAGTAGCGAATCAGAAACAATAATTTTGCGAGCCTCAAAATCTAAAGAGTCCAATGTCTGTATCTTGGTATTCCTTACTAGTTGTAAATTTTCAGTCAACTCCAACAAGAATGTTTCTACAACTACACAGTTTGCTAAATTGAAACGAATTAGAGCACCGAAAATGTTCCCATTAGGGCCAACAACAAAATCATTGATAAAAACATAATCACCGGCCCCCTTTGTAATCACATTGGTTAAATCCAACGAATCTATAACTGTAAGTGAATGATCTGTCTTTATTATTTGTCGGATATCACAGAATTGGGCAATGTTGTCACACTCATTCTCGTCAAAGAAAATATAGTTATCTGTAGCAACAGCAGAATAGTTATGCGTGAATGTATAAGGCTGCCGGCGCACCTCGGCGAGTTGGGCGTGAATGAATGTGCTGATGGTCAAAGATAAAATGAGGAAAATATTTTTCATGATATGTGAAATTAAAGGAACTCGCACAAATGAATTTGTACGAGTTCCTGATTATCTATTGGAGAAAAGGAAAATCAGGTTCGTCATTCATGGCCCAGCCATTGGAGCCCGTAGAAACAATTTGAAAATCCCAGTCACAATCTGGAACATTTGACCCGATGGTTTTATTAACCTCCATATTAATATGTATAACCCCATAATCCTTTCGCAATACTTGATTTACAGCTGTATAAATCGCATTGGCGTAGTGGTTTTGCTCTTGAATGGACAAACACGTGTAAATACTTTGCGGAGTATTTTGTCCTGCTAAAGCGGAATTTGATTTTCCGAAAAGCGTGCTGCCATCTATTTGTCTCCAAGGCGACGTTCCGCTTGTTGAAGAATAGGTTTTTATATTCGTAAAAAATGGCCAATTACCTTGTTGGGGTCCAGTGAATTTAGGTAATGCCGAATAAGCCCGATTAGCAATGATTTGCGCGTTGTAAATATAACCTGGTCCTAAAGGGTAACAAGCGTTTTTTGTCCCTGCTGTTAAATCTACTGTACCACTAGGAATAGGAGGCAGATTTAGCGTAATGTTGTTCGCTCCATCTTCAGTAACAACGCCGGTAAAGAAAGAAAGAAGCAATCTAAAAAACACAGTATTAAAACTTGAATTTTCTTCATCAAAATATACGTCGGCACTTGCAAATTTCACATATTGGGTTTGCTCTTCATCCCCTATCAAGCCATGCCAATCGATTAAGGCTTCCTTTATTGATGCTTCGGAAAGCATATCTCCTTCTAAGCGATCAAACTCAAAACTAACATCAAGCGTATAAAGCGAGTCATGCGTGTGAGGGAGATTGCCGTGAATATAATTCAATCCTGTCTCCAGCATCCAAATCCCTCTGTTAATGCTAACTTCTCCAAGGCCGTTATCATCCTCTAAGTGCATCAACGCGGCTATAATTTCGTCCTCTAAATCACCCATTGGATCATAGATTTCATAATCATCTTCCCCTAATGCAAATACGCTTGGTGAAAATGGCGCTTGTTGTAATTCTTGCTCTTCTTTTGAGCAACTAAATAGCATTGCTGTGGATAAACCAATAGCAATTGCGAATCCCCTTACTTTTGAGGGGG
>JAIULY010000091.1 GCA_022565875.1 Schleiferiaceae bacterium
CTTCGAGATTCACTTCCTCGTCTTCGCGTTCTTTGTCTTTGAAGTTGATTTTTATCGTTGGATTATTTCGAACGCTGACTATCTTTAGTTCGCTTTTTTCACCTTCTGTAATAAACAACTCTTTCTTATCCGTTGGCTCAATCAAAAAGCGCTTGACAAACAGTCGGTCTTTTTTGTCATCGTAGTAAACTGCTGCTATAGGTTGCTGCGGGTTCCATTTTTGAATAATGATCATATCTTGATCAAAATGGTTGGTTACATCAAAATTATACAGTTTGAAATGACCACTTTTCATAATGGTCAGGATTTTGTCTTCACCTGCAAAACGACCGAGCAAATGTCCTCTCCCGTCATAATTGATTCGCTGAACCGCTTCGTCAAACCAAACGCGGCGTGGCGCTAGGGTGCTCACTCCCTTTTCTTTAATCTCAACTTTCTTTACAGGTTGTTTGCTCACCAAATTCCCTTTTGAGGAGCGTCCTTTAATGGCCAAATCAGAGAAATCAAGTTCAAATCGCAACTTTTTCAAGCGCTGTAAGGGCTTTAAAATCACTGTCACTACTTCCGCCTCTCCGTTGGGGTTTGCTGTAAAATAGAGCACCTCCGAGTCTTTCGTTCCTTGTGTTAAGTCGTACTCTCTTTCTCGTGTTACGGCCGTTACAGCAAAGCGTTTCATAAAAGTAAAACCGTGTTTACCGTCGCGATACACCATATTATATATGGTGCGCTTGTCGCCTTTCTTAAAAACTGCCACATGAATGATATCCTTCCCAACGTAGATTTTTGAATCTACTTTAAAAACACTCATGATACCATTTTTGCGAAAAACGATGATATCATCGATATCCGAACAATCCGTTACGAATTCATCCTTTTTCAAGCTCGTACCAATAAAGCCTTCTGCGCGATTTACATAGAGTTTTTCATTGGCAATAGCCACTTTGGTTGCTTCTATATCTTCAAAAAGGCGCAATTCAGTTTTGCGCTCTCTTCCAGCACCATATTTTTTCTTGAGGTCTTTAAAATAATTTATTGCAAAGTCCACCAGATGATCTAAATGGTGCTTGATTTCTGCAATGCGCCCTTCTAGTGCTAAAATTTGATCATTAGCTTTGTTCGAATCAAACTTTGAAATGCGTTTGATTCGGATTTCTGTAAGGCGAATAACGTCTTCATCTGTAACAGGCCGGATAAGATGCGCAATATGGGGCTTTAGTCCTTCATGAATATTATGCATCACTTCTTCCCACGTAGTGGCTTCCTCAATATCGCGATAAATGCGATTCTCGATAAAAATCCGCTCCAAAGAAGCAAAGTGCCACTGTCCTTCCAATTCATCCAGTTGCACTTCTAGATCTTGCCGAAGCAAATCGAGCGTATGGCTAGTCGACATCCGCAATAAGTCCGAGACAGTAAGGAAGTGCGGGCGGTCGTTATCAATGACGCAGCACAGGGGTGAAACCGAATTTTCACAATCGGTAAAGGCATAAAGCGCATCAATCATCTTGTCTGGAGAAATCCCCGGGTGCAAGTGAATGAGAATCTCTACATGCTCTGCGGTATTGTCGTCAATCTTCTTGATTTTGATTTTTCCGCGATCGTTGGCTTTGAGTATGCTATCAATTAAACTTTGTGTGGTGGTTCCAAATGGAATTTCAGTAATCACCAACGTCTTTTTATCGAGTTGTGCAATTTTAGCTCGCACGCGTACCCTGCCACCTCGCACACCATCGTTGTAACCCGAAACATCAGCTACACCACCCGTTGGGAAATCGGGATAAATTTCAACCTTTTTTCCTTTTAGAATTTGAATGGAGCCATCTATAAGCTCATTGAAATTGTGTGGTAAAATCTTGGTCGAAAGTCCTACAGCAATACCTTCGACGCCCATGGCCAACAACAAGGGAAAACGCGCAGGAAATGTAACTGGCTCTTTTCCGCGACCATCATAAGAGGCTGACCACTCGGTGATTTTGCCATTAAAGACAACTTCTAAAGCAAATTTAGAGAGTTTTACCTCGATATATCTGGGAGCCGCCGCGGAGTCCCCCGTCAAGACATTTCCCCAGTTTCCTTGTGTGTCGAGCAAGAGCTCTTTTTGCCCGATTTGCACCATAGCATCGCCAATTGAAGCATCGCCATGGGGGTGGTACTTCATCGTTTGCCCGATAACATTGGCTACTTTGTGAAAGCGACCGTCGTCCATTTCGCGCAATGCGTGGAGGATTCTTCTTTGCACGGGTTTCAACCCGTCTTTCAGCGCTGGCACAGCCCGCTCTAGAATTACATAGGAGGCATAATCCAAAAAGTAATTTTGGTACATCCCCGAAAGGCGCGTTACTTTAGACGACCCTCCCTCATTGGGCAAAGCCTCAGGTACGTGTGGTTTGTCTTTATTTGTTTCCTCACTCATTTTCTTGTGCCTCTCTCGTCTTTTTGTTTTTGCTAAGAATGCCTCTAAGCGAACGTTCTAAATCTTTTACTTCGTGGCGATTGATATAAGAAATACTCGCGCGCACCACCTTGGTTCTGTCTTCTTTACTTTCCACCTTAAGCGTAAGTGTTCTCCTAAAAGGCAAGTTGGATATTGTGTACCCTTTTAGCTTGCGTTTGGGAAACTCGTATTGTTTGGCAAACATTTTCGAAAAACTAGCCAATGAAGGTTCTCTTGTATTGATAATAATCACCTCGCCATCGCTATCATAAATGAATACGGGATTGCCGCGGTAAGCGAAAAAAGCAATTGCTACAAGAACATATGGCGTAAACAAAAGGCCTCCAGATTCAAGCCCCCCAATTTGGCCTTGTGCCACGTCAAATATCAATAGCAAAGCTAAAATAATATAAATAAAAACTAAATGGGTGTAGCGCTTCGTAGTATTCAGTCGCATAGGTAAATGTTTTTGTTCTAAGCGGTTTTTGTTTCAATAATATCTTTTTCAACTCTCAAATTTTCAATGATAAACTCTTGCCGCGAAGGCGAGTTTTTACCCATGTAGAAATCTAAAAGTTGCTGTATGGTTTGGTCTTTTCCAATGATAACTGGATCGAGACGAATATCTTTACCAATAAAATGTTTGAATTCGCCAGGTGAGATTTCACCCAATCCTTTAAATCTCGTGATTTCAGGTTTTGCACCCAATTTTGCCATGGCTTGCCGACGCTCCTCTTCACTGTAACAATAGATAGTTTCTTTTTTGTTGCGCACACGAAATAGTGGTGTTTGCAAAATATACAAATGCCCCTCTTTTACTAACTCAGGGAAAAACTGCAAGAAAAAGGTTATCAACAACAAACGGATGTGCATACCATCTACATCGGCATCTGTGGCGAGCACCACGTTGTTGTAACGCAGGTCTTCCAATCCATTTTCTATGTTTAACGCCGCCTGAAGCAGATTAAACTCTTCATTCTCATACACCACTTTCTTGGTGAGTCCATAGCAATTCAAAGGCTTACCTTTGAGAGAGAATACAGCCTGCGTATTTACTTCTCTACTTTTGGTGATGGAGCCCGAAGCGGAATCACCCTCTGTGATAAACAAAGTGGTTTCGAGGCGGTTTTCGTGCTTTAGATCACTGTAGTGCACGCGGCAATCCCGCAGCTTCTTGTTGTGTAAACTCACTTTCTTCGCGCGCTCTCTCGCTAACTTTTGAATGCCCGAAAGTTCCTTGCGCTCTTTTTCTGCTCTAATAATTTTCCTTTGGATGGCATCCGCTATCTCAGGGTTTTTGTGCAAGAAATTATCGAGATGTTTTTTCAAAAAGTCATTGACAAAAGTGCGAATGGTGGGCAAATCTGGCCCCATATCGGCAGAGCCCAGCTTGGTTTTGGTTTGACTTTCAAAAACTGGCTCCACCACCTTGATGCTAAATGCGGCCACAACACTTTGTCGGATATCCACCGCCTCGTAATTTTTGCCGTAAAAATCGCGTAAGGTTTTCACCAACGACTCCCGCAATGCAGCTTGATGGGTTCCGCCCTGTGTGGTATGTTGCCCGTTTACAAAGGAATAATACTGCTCAGATTGCGATTTGTCACTGTGCGTCAGCGCCAACTCTACATCATTATCTTTCAAGTGAATGATGTCATGCATCACCGGACCATCTAGAACATCTTGAAGTAAATCTTTCAACCCATTTTCTGAGTAAAATTTCACTCCATTAAAATAGACGGTAAGTCCCGGGTTGAGATAGACGTAATTTTTAATCATCCGCTCGATGTATTCATCGACAAAACGGAAGTTTTTGAAGATGGACTCGTCTGGGAAAAAGGTGATGCGCGTCCCTCTTCTACCCGCTGACTCTACCACTTCTGCATCTTCAACTAGGTCGCCTTTTTCAAAGCGTGCAATTTTGGTTTGGCCATCTCGAATACTTTGCACTTCAAATGCTGACGACAACGCGTTCACAGCTTTCGTTCCGACGCCATTTAAACCCACTGACTTCTTAAATGCTTTGGAATCGTATTTTGCTCCTGTATTAATTTTGGAGACGCAATCAATGACCTTACCCAAGGGGATACCGCGCCCATAATCACGCACAGTTACAGAACGGTCTTTGATAGAGATTTCAATGGTGCGTCCCACGCCCATCACATATTCATCGACAGAATTATCGAGAATCTCCTTTATGAGAATGTAAACCCCATCGTCAGGAGCGCTGCCGTCGCCAAGTTTACCGATGTACATACCGGGCCGCAGCCGGATGTGCTCTTTCCAATCTAAACTTCGAATGTTGTCTTCGGTATAATTGACTTCTTCTGCCATTTGCGTAAGCGCGTGTAAATTAAGGGTGTTCTTTTGATTGCAATTGCAACACGCAAATTACGACAATTTTCCGTCGCCTATCAAGTAGAATTTTTGACTGTTTTCAACAATATCAAAGGTAGTTTGGTGAAAACTATTTATTGGGAGCAAACGAATTGCTAGAACACTAAGGTTCTTGAGCACTTTCACAAGTAGGCGCAAAAACATGTACCTAAAATCTTATTTTAAAAGATAGCCTACAGCAAAGAAGTTTGTACAAATAAGACTTTGTTTGTGGGGGTACATTCTTCAAAAGAGTTTAGTAAAGCCGCGCAGACAGCACCATGAGATTTACCCGTTGAAAAATAAAACACCACAATCGACATAAAAATTTTGTTTTGGGGTTCAGTTCAGATAATTTTGCTGAGTTTTTGCGTTATTAAAACTAGTTTTGTCCCCTATTGTACACATTGAAACTGAAATACCTACTTATCGTTAGTGTCGTTGCACTGGTTGCCTTGAGTTGTAGCCGGCAAAAAGACGCCTTTTTAAATCGGACGTATCACAACATGACGTCCAAATTCAATGTGTATCACAATGGCTATGAGGCCTTTTTGAAAGGAAAGCGCTCTATAGAAAACGCTTACGTGTACGATTACGACACGCTATTGCCGGTTTACATGTGGCCAAAAGAAAACCAAGTTTCGCAGATAAAATCTGACATGGATCGCGCGATAGAAAAAGGCAATAAAACCATTCGAGAGCACTCTATGCTCATTGGCACCAAGCAAAAAAACAAAATGATTGACGATGCCTACATGTTAATTGGCATGGCTCGGTTTTACAATCGCGATTTTTTTGCAGCTATAGAAACCTTTAATTATGCAGCACGGCAATTTCCGGATTCTGAAAATTTTTATTACGCAAAACTTTGGGCTGGACGCACCCAGGCGCAAATGAACAACTTCTACGGCGCGGCAGGTACGTTCGAGGAAATGTATAAAAATCGAAATGTACCGAAAAAGTTGCGTACGGATATTGCGGCATCTATGGCAGAATTATATGTGCGCGAGGGGCAATTTCAAAGTGCCATTTCAAAATTAGATGAAGCACGAAAAAAAGCGCCCAAAAAGGAAAAGGCGCGTTGGACATTCCTTCAAGCGCAGTTGGAGTCTGCCTTAGGCAATGGTTATGAAGCGAGTGAACTCTACGGCAAGGTCATCAAAATGGGTGGGCCTTATGAAATGAAGTTCAAAGCGCAACTCAATCGCGCACGGAATTTTGATATTTACATGGACGATGTAAGCAAGATTTACAAGGAACTCAATTCCATGCTGAAAGATGAAAAAAACACAGACGCCAAAGATGAAATCTATTATGTAATGGGAGAAATCGCATTGCGGGAAGAAGATTTCCCAAAAGCAGAAAACTTTCTAAACCAATCCATACGCACCAGCACAGTTAATGAACAGCAAAAGGGACTTTCCTATTTGCTGTTAGGCGATATCAACTTTGACTTCAAAACCTATGTACCGGCAAAGGCTTATTACGACAGTGCTGCGCAAGCGCTAGGCCCCGACCACAAGCGTTACGAATTTGCGACAAAACGCAGTAAAACACTAGAGCGTTTGGTGTTGAATCTCAACATCATTGAGCTTGAAGATAGTTTGCAGCGCTTAGCTGCATTACCAGAAGCAAAACAACGCGCAATTTTTGAGGAACTCATTCGCAAAATAGAAGAGGAAGAGCGCCGACAAAAAGAGTTGGAAGAAATTGCAGAGCTGCAAGCAGAATTGGCGGCAGAGTCGGCCGCCTTGAATACGGGACAAGTGGCAGGAGGATCTGGAGGGTGGTATTTCTACAATCCACAAGTCCGCAACAGCGGATTAGGAGAGTTTCGCAGAATTTGGGGTAGACGCACACTTGAAGACGATTGGCGGAGAAAAGACAAACCCATGAATATGGCAGGTGGTGGTGACGCCCCAAGCAAGGAAGGCGGTAAAGAGGGCGGTGATCCAGAAGGCGGTAAAGAAGGCGGCGACCCAGAAGGCGGTGTAACGGGGAAAGAGCAGGAAACCGCAGCCGGAAGACCAGAACCCAAAGGAGACCCCAAAGACATCAATTACTACTTGAACCAAATACCCAAAACACCGGAAGACTTTGATTCTTCAAATGTCTATATCCAACGAGCATTCTTAGAAGTTGCCTCTGCTTACAAGGAAGAATTGAAAGACTTCTACGAGAGCATCAAAGCCTTAGAAACACTCGACAAGCGTTTTGACGTGTTTCGTTACGAGCCTAAAATGCTGTATCTAATGTACTTGGTTTATGGTAAACTAGAAGACAAACCCAAGCAAGACGCCATAAAAGAGCGATTACTCGAAAAATACCCCAATCATTTGTACACCCGAAAGATGTTGGATCCCAATTTTGGAGAAATTGACAATAGCGAATATTACCAAGCACAACTGTATTACAAAGTGTGCTTCGAATTGTACAACCGCAAACAATACAAGGAATGCCAAAAGTGTTTGACAGAAGGATTAGAAAAATTCAATAAAACAGAACTTCTAGCAAAACTAGAGTTACTAGAGGCACTTAATGTAGGGAAACTTTTTAAGGAAGATAAATTTATTGCTGCATTAGAGCGTGTAGAAGGTAGCTTTCCCAACACCCCAGAGTCTGCTATGGCAAGGCAGTTATTGGACTTGCTCGGTGGCAATTCGGCTGATGCAGCTGCCCAAACTCCTGAAGGGCCATACACTTACGACGCAAAGGCAAAACACAACCTTGTCATTTTTGTACCCAACAAAGGAGTGGATATGAATAACATACGCAACAGCGTAAGTGACTTCAACACAGAGCAATTTAAATTGGAAAAGCTTTCGGTAAAGACCATTTTCCTAGATCAGCGCACGCAAATGGTGGTGGTTAGTAATTTGAAAAATGCCAGTATCGCCAAAACTTATCTCGCGGCCGTTTCGGAAAGTCAACAAATTGCCTCATATTTGCCGCCAGGAAAAACGCAAACAGTAATTTTCTCAGAAGCTAATTTTCAGACCTTTTACAGTGAGAAAAACATTGAAGCTTACAAAACGTTTTTTGAGAAAACCTATAAATGATTAGCATGTTAAAAAAAGGAAAGGCACAAGCAGAGAATATTCAAATCAGCAATCGCATTCTCAATGGGACCAATATCAAAGGAGATATTGAATCTAATGGAGACTTTAGAATTGATGGCCGTGTTGAAGGTAAAATCAATATTTCAGGGAAGCTTGTTGTAGGGGAAAAAGGTGTTGTTGTCGGTGAGATTTCTTGTGAAAACGCAAGTATATCAGGCAAAGTAAAAGGGAAAATTCAAGCTAGAGAACAATTGAGTTTATTAGCTTCAGCTAATGTAGAAGGCGAAATTATGATGTCTAAGCTAATGGTAGAGTCAGGTGCTGAATTTATAGGCAGTAGTAGCATGGGCGCACGCGTTCGCGATTTGAAAGATGCCACCAATGAGAAAGCACAAAAATCAGGAGAAAAGTCCGCTTAACAGTTACGTAAAGTTTTCCGCACTAGCCATTCAAATGGGCGTTATCATAGGTATTGGCGCATTGGGCGGTTCGTGGTTAGATGAAAAAATGAATACGTCTCAACCGTTGGCCACTGCCGGAGGTGCACTATTAGGCGTTATTGCCGCGCTTTTCCTTGTTTTAAAAGAATTAAAAAATATGTCCTAAATGTCAACATTCCCAAAATTAGCTGGTTTGTTCTCCGTATTTGCTCTAGCCTTACTCGGTTTGCATCTTTCTTATGTCTACTTTTTTATTCCAACCGATGCGCAGAGCTACAAGTTTGTAGCCGGTTATGTTTTCTTATATATACTCACCGTTGGGCTTTTTGGTATGGTAACATGGATGAGAACCTATGATGAAAAGAAAATGGGAATGGCTTTTTTAGTGGGAAGCGGATTGAAAATGCTGCTGAGCTTGCTTTTTATTCTCATACTTGTTTACAACCAAGTGCCAAATTATTATGGATTAGCCATGCAATTCATGATTCCCTACATGCTGTTTTTGGTGTTTGAAGTAGTTTTTGTTCTAAAGCTACTCAATAAAAGCAACGAGTAACACGTCTCTTAGAAATTTACCTGTGCTTGAATACGCAGCAAACGTCCCATTTGTCGGTTCATAGGATTGGCAAAATTCTCAAATGTGCGATCAGAGAACGTATAACACATCACCAACTCAAAATTCCGATGTGGCTGCCATTCAAATCCTAATTCTTGTTCATTCACGCGGTGTTTGGTAGCGTCTGTTTCATGTTTTTTTCCGCCATTATACACATGCCATCTGAAAAAGGGAATAAACAAACCCCGCGATGTTTCCAAATAATAGGAAGACATGAGATAGCCCCCATGCAAATTCCGCGTTTCAATTTCCATAGAATTGGGATTGAATTCAGGACCATACCCAACGTTGTACTCCATTTGAATACCAAAAGGCTGTGGGTAATAAACAAATGTTGCTGCCGCCCGAGATTCTCTAAATTCGGTCTGCCCATCGCCGATACCTGCACTTCTTCTAATGACAAATTCTCCTGTGTACCCTTGCAGCGATGCCTCTATAAATTGCCCTTTAGGAGTTTGAAAGGGGTAAGTTACACGTCCTACAACATGAAGACCATCGTTGGCTTCGGGATTATTGGCCGTTTGACCATTGAACAACCCAAGTCCAACAACACCATAATCACCGGAGCCCTTCAGCCCGCTGCGCACCAAATAGGCAAAGCGCTCTCGAATTTCAGCCGGGGCCCAGTATCCAAACACGCCAATGTCGCGCTCATTGGCCACAGCACTATTTAGGCCATCGTTTCTGTCAAGCGGCAACCTATTTTGTGAGGATTGCAGGTTTTCAAAACCAAAGGGAACTTTACTTTGCCCCACTCGCAAACGAAAGGTTTTGGATTCGTTTAAGGCCAAGTCAAAATAAGCATCCCGGATTTGAGCTATGTTAGCACCTTGCGATGCAAAGTCAGGCTGAATATAGACGTAAACACGCTCATGCACATTCCCAAAGAAAATGATGCGTATCCGACGAAAGAAAAAGCCGCCATTACCTCCCCACGATCTATCGCATTGATCACAACGCAAGTCGGGATTGGTTTCACCCAATCTATTGTATCGCAACTGCGCATAGCCTCTGATAGACAGTTTATCGTACCAATCCGCTGGTTTGAGTTTCGAAAGAGAATCCTCGGTTGCTGTGGGAAATGTGGTAATGGTATCAACTGGGTTATTTGCAAAACCTAATAAGACTTTAAGAAATAACAAGCTGAAAATAAAAATTTTTGCCTTCAATGTAAAATGAAATTTAACGCATTGTAAAATTTGCGCGAAAGTCTATAAACTACCATTCATAAATATTAAGTGGGTGTTATGAAAGAAGCGAAATCCATGAGACTGCTTAACATTCTGGTAACAATCAAGTGACCCACATAATTAACTACCTCAATTTTAGTGCACTATGCGCTAGGGTAACCTTTAAAAATCAACCACAACAGAAACTTTACTTCTGTATGTAGCTATTAAATTTGGGATAGTGTACAACTTTTATATGCCGTTTGAAATAACTACCAAACCGCCTTTTTGGAATAGAACCTGTGTAAAACATCTCAAGCGAAACAACCTGTTTTGGGCCAACAACGTGTTATAATGGTTAAACAGTTTATACACCACCACTATTAAATACGCTGTATCTTCGCAACATGAAGCCGTTTCACTTTTCCCTCCGCGGACGTATTTTTTTGTCGATGACGGCAATTTTGCTGCTCAGTTTGGCAATCACGTCTTTTATAGCTGTCAATTATTTTCAAAAACAAAACAAGCGTTACCACATGGAGCGCCTTATCCGAAAAGAGGCGGCTGTGAACAACTCTCTAAATTTCTTTATGCGTCAGGGAAGCTTCAACCATTCGGATGAAGGCATCATACAGGTTTTTACGGGGAAAGTTAGTGAGTTGGCCGCTGTAGAGAATATTCAAATCAATGTATTCAATCTGCAAGGTGAACTATTGGTTACGTCAGCACGTCGGGGTGAGTTTATACCAGAAGACCTTCCCGAGGACCTACTGAAAAAATTAGAGGCAAATTCTGGTGGCATTCTTCAAGATTATCACGATGAAAATGGACAACATATTTTGCATTTGGTTA
>JAIULY010000092.1 GCA_022565875.1 Schleiferiaceae bacterium
CAATTGATTTTGGAAGACAACGCAGGTCGCACAGGCGGAGTATATCGCAAAACACTTGACTTAGGCGCTTACGCCAAAGGCGTGTATATTTTACAAATACAAACCGAGAACGGCATTGTTAGCCGGAGACTGAGTTTGATGTAAGCGTACAACGCTAAATCTTTTATAACACCCTGCAAGCTTACTGTTTGCGGGGTGTTTTTTTTTTATTTCTGCATTCACACACCTTTTGGGATAGTATCGCTGTCAAAAGGTTTTTGAGTGCGGTTATCTAGGAGAATTTATTATACCGATAGCTCCAAAAATGTAAGGCATTTGGGAATAAGCGTATAATTCGAAATTAGTATACCGATATCTCCAAAAATGTAAGGCGTTTGGAAACAAGCGTGTAATTCGAAATTAGTATACTGATACCTCCAAAAATGTAGGGCCTTTGGAAATATCCGCGTAATAAGAAACCTTTAAACACCTACATCGCCGCGTCGCGTGGGCAACAAGTTTTCTCGCTCCTCTTCCGTAAACAACCTGCTCTTCACAATAAATCGTTTACCGTAAGGTATATCTAAACTAAAACTCGCTCCTCTTCCAGCGGTACAATCAATGGTCAAATGGGTGTGTTGCCAGTATTCAAATTGGGCTGCTCCCATGTAAAAATCACAATCGTCAATTTGCCCTAGCCAAACATCACTTGGACCTACTTTAAACTCTCCTTTAAGAAAAACCATAGGCGCTGAACCATCGCAACAGCCCCCACTTTGATGAAACATTACTGGACCATGATCGGCCTTTATTTGTTCTAACAAAGCTTGGGCTTCTAGTGTAATAGCAATGCGGGTATGATACATAATGCTCTCTTTTTTAACGTTACACCTATTTGTTCCTTTAAACAAAAAGGCTATTTGACTCACAAATTAGTAAGATTAGCAACAAAAAACAGCTCCCCAACGCAACATGAGCTTGGGGAGCTATTCGTATGGTTCCGTTTAACTAAAAGAAGCCAAGCTTGTTTTTGTCATAAGAAATCAACATGTTTTTGTTTTGGCGGTAGTGATTCAACATCATCAAATGTGTTTCTCTGCCGAATCCACTTTGCTTGTACCCACCAAAAGGCGCGTGTGCAGGATACGCATGGTAACAGTTTACCCAAACACGCCCTGCTTGAATCGCACGAGGCACCTGATACAACTCGTGTGCATCACGCGTCCAAACACCTGCGCCAAGACCATAGAGCGTGTCGTTTGCGATTTCAATGGCCTCTTCTACCGTTTTGAATGTCGTAACGGAACAAACAGGGCCAAAAATCTCCTCTTGGAACACACGCATTTTGTTGTGTCCTTTCAACAAAGTGGGCTGAATGTAGAAACCGTCTTCCAGTCCACTATTCAAGGCGTTCGCTGCACCTCCACATAAGACTTCCGCGCCTTCTTGTTTGCCAATTTCTATATAGTTCAAGATTTTCTCGAATTGATCTTGCGACGCTTGCGCTCCCATCATGACCGTCTTATCCAAGGGATGGCCTGTTTTAATGGCCTTTGTTCTGGCGATTACGCGTTCTATAAAAGCATCGTAAATATCTTCTTGCACCAAAATTCTACTGGGGCAGGTACACACCTCTCCTTGATTGAGTGCAAACATTACCGCGCCCTCAATGCATTTATCCAAAAATGCGTCATCGGCATCCATAATAGATTTGAAGAAGATATTTGGCGACTTACCGCCCAGCTCCATGGTTACCGGATTGAGGTTTTCTGAGGCATACTGCATGATTAAACGACCGGTGCTCGTTTCTCCTGTAAAAGCTACCTTGTTCACTCTTGGCGATTGCGCAAGCGGTTTCCCTGCTTCGGGCCCAAAGCCATTTACAACATTCACCACACCAGGAGGCAATAAATCGCCAATGAGCTCCATGAGCACCATAATGGAAGCAGGCGTTTGCTCTGCGGGTTTTACAATGGTGCAACATCCTGCTGCCAAAGCGGGCGCAACCTTCCATGTGGCCATCAATAAAGGAAAATTCCAAGGAATGATTTGCCCCACAATCCCAACAGGTTCTTTGATATTCATGGAAACCGTTGTAGCATCAAGCTCACTAACAGTACCCTCTTCTGCACGTATAACGCCTGCAAAATATCGGAAGTGATCCACCACCAAAGCCAAGTCAGCATGTATAGTTTCGCGTATAGCCTTACCATTGTCTATGGTTTCAACTGCCGCGAGGTACTCCAAATTAGCTTCTATGCGATCTGCTATTTTCAACAAAATGTTGCTTCTAAAAGTAACACTACTAGAGCCCCAAGTTTTAAAGGCCTCGTGAGCGGCATCCAAAGCTAACTCAATATCCGCAGCTTTGCTCCGCGCCACCTTAGTAAAAACTTTGCCGTCAACCGGGCTAGTGACGTCAAAGTAAGCTCCACCAACAGGCGGCACAAACTTTCCGCCGATATAGTTGTCGTAATGGGGCTTGAAAACGGGTCTTTCGACTAAATTCGATACTGCTTCTGCATGTTGTGTTGACATAATATTTCGTTTTTTAATTCAAGTTCAAAATTGATTAAACGAAAGCGAACAACTTGTAACAGCCATCGCAAGTAGTAGCACAATAGTCTCAATTTTTTGTAATTGAATGCCCTTGATGATTTTTTTCTATATTAGCACGCGGCAAAAACATTATCTCGACACATGCTATCACAAATTAACTTAAAGGAAAAGCACAAAATTTTTAGTGCTCCCAAAACGCCTATAGAACATCGCACATCCCATAATGCAGATCATGCGGTACTAAATGTTTTTGAAACATCGCAAGTAACTTACTGTTTCGATCTTTCCTTCGACAACCCTGTTGTGGTAAGCATGATTCAAGGAAAAAAAATTATGCACCTTTCAAAAAAGGAGCCTTTTTCCTTTGTGCCAGGCCAAAGCATTGTAATGCCTGCTTCGCAATTGATGTCAATAGATTTTCCTGAAGCCCACAACAACCACCCCACGCAATGTTTGGCACTTGAGCTCAGCAATGGCTTTGTAAAAAACACCTTAGAGTGGCTCAATGAACATTTTCCAAAACTAGACAATGAGCAGTGGCATTGGACCAACGAAAATTTTCTGTTGCTCAACAATCCATATGTGGAAAGCAGTTTGAATCGACTCATCAACACGATGGTTGACAATGATTACATGCGCCAACTGCGGGCCTCCAACTCAACACGAGAACTTATTGCCACTTTATTACAAACGCATGCACGACACTTTTTGCTCGACAATCTCAACAAGTTAAGCACAAAAAACCGCTTAGCTCATGTGGTACTTTATATAAAAAAGCACTTAGATACACCGCTTAGTATTTCTAAGCTCGCGGATATGGCCTGTTTGTCTCGAGCACAGTTCTTCAGGGCTTTTCAACGAGAACTTGGAGAAACTCCCGTGCAATTCATCAACAGAGAAAGGCTGGTAAAAGCCAAAAAACTAATGCTCCATGAAGGGCGCACCCCAACACAAGTTTGCTATGATGTGGGCTTCAGCAGTCTCAACTATTTTTGCAGGCTATTTAGGCAAATAGAAGGCGTTAGTCCAAAAACTTGGTTGCTCGCAAAAACCAACTTCAAACGAATTGGATAGGCACATAAAATTGCACGCCAATCAAACACAAACCGATACCTTTGCGTTTTGTAAAAAAACAAATTATGGAACTCAAGCGCGTACCGGTAAGTGTCTATGCTGAAATGACACCTAATCCCGCTGTAATGAAGTTTGTTGCCAATAAAATGTTGGTACAAGTTGACAGCATCGAATTTAAAAACATAGACGAGGCAACACCCTCCCCCTTAGCTCAAAAGTTATTTCACTTTCCTTTTGTAAAAGAAGTATTTCTATCTGGAAATTATGTGTCTATCTCCAAATATAACATCGTAGAATGGGAAGAAGTGACTCAAGAAATCAGACAATTTATCACAGACTTCATATCCGGTGGTGGTGTGGTTTTAGATGAATCAAAATTGAGCGCATCTGCTAGCGACGACCAAACAGATGCTGCAACAAGTCCGGCAGAGACGTTTGACAACCTCGGCGAGGTTGAAAAACGTATTGTTGAAATCCTAGAGGAGTACGTAAAACCGGCAGTGGCGCAAGATGGCGGCAACATCAAGTTCATTGGCTACGCCAACAAAGTTGTGAGCGTACAATTACAAGGCGCTTGTTCCGGTTGTCCATCATCGACGATGACGTTAAAATCAGGCATTTTGAACCTTATGAAAAGCATGCTTCCCACCTTGGTGGAGGATGTTGAGGCGGTAAACGGATAATTTTTTTTGAAAGTTGTGAACCAACGTTTTAAAACGTGGTTAATAATACCGTCTGAGTAGTAAGTTTCTTTTTCATCAGGGGTAGCAAGTTTTCTTGCTACCCTTTTTTTTTGGGGTCATGGCAACGATCCAAAAGATAACCGCGCCAGCTCAATAAAAACTTATCCCAAAAACCGACTCCCTTCTCTTACCGCCAAGTTACTCAACGTCAAAGTAGCCAACTGCTGTTGGGTAAACTCGGGGTGCGTTTTAGATTTTTCGCGCAACACCCAACCAATGGCTTTTTGAATGAAGAACTCATTTTCATTGCTAAGGGTATGAAGGTGTTGTTCCAGCAAGTGCCAAGGGGTTTGATCTTTGTATTTTAAACAGAATAACAACGACGAGCGACGCAGCCACAAATTTTGCGAGCGACTCCATCGGGTAGTTTCTAATTCTTGAGTCGTTGGAAATTTTTTAAAATAGCCTCCCGCTAATTTCACACTGATCCAATCAACCGTGTCCCACCACCCTTTCGTAATGATCATCATTTCAATAAGCGGAAGAGCTGCTGCATGTAGGTGGTGCTTTTTGCGTTCAACGATGTGAATGGCGAGATAATGCATTTCGCGTTCATCAGCAGTGAAAAGAGCCTTGACTACATCTGAGGCATCATCAAAATCAGGAAAACCCAATACCTGCTCCAATTGCTTGAACCAAATTTTTCTTTCGGGCGCGGCGATACCCAAAAATGGAAATTGCTGGCGCATGTACGCTTCCATTTGTGGGCGCTTGACGGCATTTTGAAATGGCTGCGCTAGCTCTAAGGCAGCAGTAATCCACTCGTTACTATGCATCAGACTTTACCGGTTCGGGAAATGCTTTCTTTTGAAACACGAGTAACAAACCTACTCCAATGCTAATGGCGGTGTCTGCAATATTAAAAATAGGTCGAAAAAAAATGAAGTAATCGCCTCCTTTGAAGGGCACCCATTCAGGCAAATAGCCTTTGATTAGCGGAAAATACAACATGTCTACAACGCTGCCTTGAAGAAAGGGAGCATAGCCGCCACCCTCGGGGAAAAACTCGGCAACACGCCCAAGACTATCTGAAAAAAGAAGCCCATAAAAGGCGCTATCTATCAAATTGCCTAATGCGCCTGCAAAAATCAAACTGATGCTCACTATAGCTACGGTAGCGGCTTTCTCGCGAATCAAATTTCGCAACCAAAACCCAATGGCAATGATAGCACCAATGCGAAAAATACTCAAGGCCAACTTGCCCCAAACACCGCCAAACTCCATACCCCAAGCCATACCCCTATTCTCGGTAAAATGAATAATAAACCAACTAAACACTTCAATCTCCTGACCCAAGTGAAAGTTGGTTTTTATCCAAAGCTTTGAGATTTGGTCTACTAATAAGACCAATAAAATAATACCTATAGCCTTTTTCAACTGCCTTACATTTTGTTTTTCGCTTCGATACTTAATGTGGCATGTGGCACTAAACGCAATCGTTCTTTGGCAATAAGCTTTTTCGTCACTCGGCAAATGCCATAAGTTTTGTTCTCAATACGAATCAGGGCATTGCGCAAGTCCCGTATGAACTTCTCCTGGCGGGCAGCTAATTGACTGTTGGCCTCTTTGCTCATGGTCTCCGAGCCTTCTTCAAATGATTTGAATGTGGGCGCAGTATCGTCTGTGCCGTTGTTTTTGTCATTGGCAAAAGCCTCTTTTAACAATGCTAAATCTTGCTCTGCTTTTTCTATTTTTTTGAGAATGATTTCTCTAAACTCCATTAACTCCTCATCCGAATATCTCAACCTTGTATCTTCCATAACTCAGGTTTTTAAATTTGTTGCGAATATAGTATCTCACATCTTGTTGGCAGCATTTTTTTTGTGTTATAAAACAGTGCCTAATAACTGCGTATTAAACGCGAAATCTATGTTCTTGTTTTGTTCTTCTTTCTCTACAGTTTCTCTACTGCCAAACGGGTTTCAACAGTATCAAAAGCTACTTCTTGCCCTGTGGCCAATATGTCGTGCCAAACCATCTTTTCTGCGAGAGTTTCGGTCAACACGTAAGCTTCATTACTACCCATAGCTGCCGCCAATTCAGCGTGTTGCTGCAAGTGGACAACAATTTTATCCGTTACCTCAAAATCACTTTCTTTGCGCAATTTCTGGATGCGATTTACCAATTCGCGGGCAATGCCTTCGTGTATGAGCGCTTCGTCCAGTCGGATATCTAAGGCCACTGTGCGCCCGGCTTCATGCGCCACAAGCCACCCGGGAATGTCTTTGGTGGCTATCTCTACATCTTCTGCACTCAACACAAGTACTTGACCAGCCACCTCAACTTCCAATGTCCCGTTGGTCTCGATGTCGCGTATCTGCGCTTGTGAAAACTGCATCACAACAGGCGCAATTTGCTTCATCAACGGGCCAAACTTAGGTCCTAACGCCTTGAAATTAGGCTTTATGGACTTCACAAAAACTCCGTCGGTATCGGTTACCCAATCAATTTCTTTGATGTTTACCTCGTGTGCTATTAAATCGGCTACTTTTTGCAACTCCTCTTTTTCAGCAGCATTGGCCACTGGCACCATCATTTTAGCCAAGGGTTGACGCACCTTTACTTTTTCTTTCTTGCGCAAACTCAACACCATCGACGACAGTTGCTGTGCTGTTTGCATTCTAAATTCAAGTTGTTTGTCTATCAACGCAGCAGCAGCTTTTGGCAATAATGCCAAGTGTACGGCAGCTACTTGTTGTTTTTGCGTAGTGTCGTTCAAGTCTTTGAATAATCGCTCAGCATAAAACGGTGCTGCGGGGGCCATCATCAAAGCAACCGTTTCTAAGCAGGTGTAAAGGGTTTGATAGGCCGCTATTTTGTCGGGACCATACTCGCCTTTCCAAAACCTTCTCCGGCACAAGCGAACGTACCAATTGCTGAGCTTCTCGGTCACAAAATCTTGCACTTCTCGGAATGCTCGGGTGGGTTCGTAGGCATCCATGCTCTCTTGGTACAAACTGAGCAACGACTGCAACTCTGACAAAATCCACCGATCGATCTCGGGTCGTTCGTGGTGGGGCACTTCTTCCTCTGCGTACACAAAACCATCTAAATTGGCATACAGGGCAAAAAACGCATAGGTATTGTGCAGCGTCCCAAAAAACTTTCGTTGCACTTCTTGCACGCCTTCTTCGTCAAACTTGAGGTTGTCCCAAGGCTGTGCATTCGTCATCATATACCAACGCAGGGCATCGGTGCCATACTTGTCCATGATCACAAAGGGATCTACGGCGTTCCCCAAGCGTTTAGACATCTTTTGCCCATTTTTATCGAGCACCAAACCGTTGGACATCACATTTTTATAAGCAACACTATCAAAGGCCATGGTGGCAATCGCGTGGAGTGTAAAGAACCACCCCCGGGTTTGGTCCACACCCTCTGCAATAAAGTCTGCCGGGAATTTCCCCGTTTCTATAGGATGCATTTCACCGGTGGCAAAAGGGTAATGTTGTTGCGCATAGGGCATGGCTCCAGAGTCAAACCAAACATCAATCAGGTCGGCTTCTCTATGCATAGGTTGACCCGTTTCACTTACCAATACGATATCGTCCATGTAGGGTCGGTGCAAATCTACTTGGTCGTAGTTGGTGTCACTTAAATTACCCGGCTCGAAATCAGCAATGGGATTTGTAGGCATCACGCCTGCTGCAACAGCCTTGTCGATAGCCGCTTTCAATTCGCCTACCGAACCCATGATGATGCGTTCAGTGCCATCTTCACTGCTCCAAATAGGGAGCGGAATTCCCCAATAGCGCGAACGGCTCAAGTTCCAGTCGTTCAGGTTTTCGAGCCAGTTGCCAAAGCGTCCCGTTCCAGTCGCTGCGGGCTTCCAATTGATGGTGTTGTTCAACGCTATCAAACGCTCTTTTGCCGCGGTGGTCTTCACAAACCAACTATCTAAGGGATAGTACAAAATGGGCTTATCGGTTCGCCAACAATGGGGATAGTTGTGCACGTATTTTTCTACACGGAAGGCTTTGTTCTCCGTTTTTAACGTGATACAAATTTCTACATCTACAGACTTCTCGGGGGCAGCGTCAGCGTCATAATACTCATTTTTCACGTACTTGCCAGCCAATGGCCCTGCCTGTTGTACAAACTTGCCTTGCAAATCCACTAAAGGCACAGGATTGCCATTGGCATCCAACACCAAAAGTGGTGGTACGCCAGCATCTTTGGCTACCTTGGCATCATCGGCTCCAAACGTGGGCGCCGTATGAACGATTCCGGTACCGTCTTGCGTGGTCACAAAGTCACCAGGTATCACGCGAAAAGCTTGATCTGCTCCTTGATACGGCTGGGCATAAGGCAATAATTGCTCGTAGCGCAAGTCTACCAATTGGGCTCCAGAAAAAGCACCCAATCGTTTCCAAGGCAATTTTTTGTCGCCTGCTGTATACTCTGGCAATTCGCCAGACACTACCTCAAGTTCTGGGTTAAAATAATTGCTTAACAAAGCGGTGGCCAGCACAACATGCGCTGGTAGTCCTGTATAAGGGTTGTAAGTTGCTACAAGTTGATAATCAATTTTTGGCCCCACAGTCAATGCTGTATTGCTGGGCAAGGTCCATGGTGTGGTGGTCCATGCTAGAAGGTAAACTTCACGTTCACCAAAAAGCGCTATGGATTGCTCACTTTTAATGACCTTAAATTGCGCCGTAGCCGAAGTGTCCGTCACATCGCGATAACAACCTGGCTGATTGAGTTCGTGAGAGCTAAGGCCCGTGCCGGCTTTTGGCGAATAAGGCTGGATGGTATAGCCTTTATAAAGCAGCCCTTTGTCCCACAGCTTCTTCAACAAGTACCAAACGGTCTCAATATATTTGGTTTTATACGTGATATACGGGTCGTCCATGTTCACCCAATAGCCCATGTCCTCTGTGAGCTTGTTCCATACATCAGTATATCGCATCACGGCTTCTTTACAAGCTTTGTTGTATTCTGCTACTGAAATGGTCTTCCCAATGTCCTCTTTGGTAATACCGAGTTCCTTTTCCACGCCTAATTCAACCGGTAGTCCGTGGGTATCCCAACCCGCTTTGCGCTGCACTTGAAAACCTTGCATGGTTTTATAGCGACACACCATGTCTTTGATGGTTCGCGCCATAACGTGGTGAATACCTGGCAGCCCATTGGCAGATGGGGGACCTTCATAGAAATTAAAAGATCCTGAACCTTCCCGCTCGGAAATACTGCGCTCAAATATCTGGTGTTCTTTCCAAAAAGCTTGTATCGCATCGCGCACCGCGGGAAGATCTAATTGCTTGTAATCAGGATATTTCTTCATGATGTTACCAATGAGTTTTTAAAGGTCGCGAAATTACAAATTTTGAGGGAAGGAAATGACGATAACGAGGAGTTTGTTGGAATTGGTATAAAGCTAAAAAAAAGCGCCCTGCAATAGGACGCTTTTTTTTAAAACCTCAAAAATCTGTTTGACACATTACCGCCCGAAGCGTTCAAAAATCTCTTTGTCTATCATCTCCCTATGGTCGGGGTGGGCTATATCGCGGAGAGCAAGAGCGCGCTGCTTTAGGTTTTTACCAAATAAGTAGGCTGTGCCATATTCGGTGACAACATAATGCACATGTGCGCGCGTTGTAACTACTGGAGCGCCTTTTTTCAAAAAGGGAACTATCTTGCTCTCTCCGTGTTTTGTGCTGCTGCACAGCGCAATAATGGGTTTGCCGCCCGCAGACAAGGACGCTCCGCGAATAAAGTCCATTTGTCCACCCACACCAGAAAACTGATAGGTGCCAATGCTATCGGCGCAAACCTGCCCGTACAAATCGATCTCGAGGGCACTGTTTACGGCTACTACTTTGGGGTTTTGTCGAATGATGGCTGCATCATTTACATACGAAGCTGCCAAGAAGTTGAACATCGGATTGTCGTCGATAAAGTCGTATAACTTTCGTGTGCCTGCGGCAAATGCCGTCACCACTTTCCCTCTGTGTTTGCGCTTAAATTTGTTGGTTACCACTCCCGAAGTTATCAACGGAAGCAAACCATCGGAGAACATTTCCGTGTGAATTCCCAAGTCTTTGTGCTGGGTGAGACTACTCAATACCGCATCTGGAATGGCGCCAATACCCATCTGTAACGTGGAACCGTCTTCGATTAACTCGGCACAAAACCGGCCAATTACCTGCTCACTTTCAGAGACTTTTGCGCCATAAGCCACTTCAGGCAGTGGTTCATCACAAGGAACTAATGCATTGATTTCAGATACGTGCACCAAACCATCGCCATGTGTTCGCGGCATTTGGGGGTTTACTTGGGCCACTACATACTTGGCGTGCGTCAATGCTGATCGGGCCACATCCACAGAAGTGCCCAATGAACAAAAGCCATGCGCATCTGGCGGTGATACGTGAAGAAAAGCAACGTCTATGGGTAGTATCCCTGACTCAAACAAGTGATGAATTTCGCTGAGAAATACGGGAATGTAATCACCTCGACCTTCTTTTACGGCTTGGCGCAAATTGGCAGAAACAAAAAGCGCATTGAAAAAGAAACTTTCGC
>JAIULY010000093.1 GCA_022565875.1 Schleiferiaceae bacterium
AATTGATTAACAAGCGTTTGAAAGCCATTAAAATACACCGTGTGATTGTCTGTACAAAAGGCAGAAAGAGTCGATTATTTCGGTTAAATTTGCCGCACCAAAATTTCGAGACATCACTAGCAATTGAAATCCACCTCGCAAGTAATTTAAACAACATTATTTAAAAAAAAGCAATGGCCAAAAAAACAAAGAAAGACAATTATTTCGATTCTTCTAACCTGATTGTATTTGCTTTTACCCACCGCAGGACATTATTGATTGTTCCGATTATTGCAGCACTTATTGCACTGATTTTTTCGGCGCCCATGTTTATCAAACCACTGTTTAAATCAACGGTGATTGTATTTCCAGCTACAACAAGTTCGGTAGCCAAAGCACTTTTACCACAGGCCAATGCATATCGCAGCGAGGACATTTTAGAGTTTGGTGATGAGCAGCGTGCAGAACAGCTTTTACAGATTTTAAATTCTGATGAAATTCGCGATGCCATTATTCAGAAGTATGATTTGATGAATCATTACAACATCAAGCCCAACCAAAAATTTGCGCGAACCAAGCTTCACAAAACGTATGGCAGCAATATTTCCTTCCGAAGAACAGAATTTCAATCGGTTGAAATTACGGTATACGATACCTCGCCTGATACGGCAGCCATGATAGCCAACGACATCACCGATTTGTTGGATGAGGCCAAGCGTCGCGTGAAAAACGATCGCGCCATACGCGGATTGCAGATTGTAGAAGCTGAGTACAACAACATGAAAGCCGAAGTACAAACCCTAGAAGACACCCTTGAGTTTTTCCGTCACAGAGGTGTCTTGGACTATGAGGTACAAACGGCAGTATTGAGTGAGCAATTGGCCACTGCTAAAATCAAAAACCCAAGTTCTTTGGTTGTAAAGCAGATTGAACACCAAATGGATACACTAGCGAAATACGGTGGACAATTTTTGAAAGCGCACGGCGAGTTGAAATTGCAGCGCGAGGAACTCTACCGCATGAAGGTGAAGTACGACCAAGCAAAAGTAGATGTGGAGCAAGATTTACCTGCCACCTTCCGTGTCAATCACGCTTACCCGGCCGAGCGCAAATCAAAACCCGTTCGTTCATTGATCATTATCTTAGCAGGGGTTGGTGCTTTTATTTTTACCCTAGTAGTCTTATTGATACTAGATACCATCAAGCGTTCAAAATTCAACTAGTTGGATCAAACCCTTCAAAATAGAATTTTATACGGGTCATTGGGGTTGTTCCTCGGCGTTAACGCGCTGATGATTGCCCAAGAACACTATTGGTGGCTATTGATACCCTATGCTTTTGCCATTGCAGGGCTGGCGTTATTTGCTTTGGATAAACTGATGTTGTTCTTAGTGTTTTGCATTCCACTGAGCGTAACGGTTAGTCCAGAAATAACATCGGCAGAGCTAAGTGTCCCTTCCGAGCCGATAATGGCAATAATCACGTTGCTTTTTTTCTTGAAAATCTTTCAAAAAGGCGATTTCGACATCCGCATGACGCGGCACCCGCTCACAGTGGTTATTTTGGCGTATTTGATTTGGATGTTTATAACCACATTAACGAGCGAGCTGCCGGTAGTTAGCATAAAGCAATTGATAGCGCGTTTGTGGTTTATTATACCCATGTACTTTGTAATGGGACAGGTTTTCAAGACAAAATATGCTTATATCATCAAGTCATTTTGGTTGTATTTACTGCCATTGGCAGGCGTTGCTATCTACACAATGGTGGTGCATTCGCAATATGGTTTTAGCAAAACCACCTCTACTTGGGTGATGTTCCCATTCTACAAAGAGCACACCATTTGGGGTGCTGTGTTGGCGCTGTACTATCCCGCAGCTTTAGGGATTTTTATTCGGCTAGAAAAGCGCTTAAACGTACGTGCTGTAGCGTTGCTCATTCTTTTAATTTTAACAATTGCCGTAGTATTGTCTTACACCAGAGCGGCTTGGGTAAGTTTATTTGCCGCCTTTTGTGTTTGGCTCGTCTATCGTTTTGAAATCAAATTCAAAACTTTAGTCATCCTTGGCGTTGCAGCAATATTAGCCATTCTGCCTTATGAAGAAGATATCCGCAGGAAATTTGAGAAAAACAATCAAGACTCCTCAGAGCAATTTTCGGAACACGTAAAAAGCATCACCAATGTCTCAACGGATGGGTCAAATTTAGAGCGGATCAATCGGTGGAAATCAGCTTATCGCCTATTTGAGGAGCGCCCTTTAGTAGGTTGGGGGATTGGGACGTATATGTTTGTTTATGCGCCCTATCAAAAGCCAAATGAAAAAACCATCATCAGCACCAACGCCGGCACGGGAGGCAATGCTCACAGTGAGTACCTCGGCCCATTAGCCGAAATGGGGGTTCCGGGATTGTTGTTGGTGCTTTTGCTCATTTTCACCATAGTGTGGACCGGCAGCAGAGTGATCCACCAAACAGAAAACAAAGAAGTGAAAACCATCGCACTAATGGCCTTATTGGGTTTGATTACCTATTGGGTGCATGGATTTTTGAATAATTTCTTGGATATAGAAAAGGCATCCGGACCGGTTTGGATGTTTTGTGCAGTATTGGTGAGCTTAGACCTATACCATAAGGACAGACCATCAAATGCTTTGCCTGCGGACACCTTTGAGGTGACTCAAGAAAAGAAAGATAACTAAGTAAAGTGTTAAACCCGTTGGGATACACAAGGGAAAACACCCTATTTTTGTGCTCCAACATTAATAAAAGCAAAAATGGCATCATCTACAGCCGATATTAGAAATGGCATGTGTATTCAGTTCAACCATGACTTATTTCAAATCATTGAATTTCTACATGTAAAGCCTGGAAAAGGTGCAGCATTTGTTCGCACAAAAATGAGAAGCCTCACTACTGGAAGAGTATTAGAACACACCTTCCCAAGTGGTGCAAAGCTCGATGACGTGCGTATTGAAAATCGCAATTACCAATATTTGTACAACGATGCCGAGGGGTATCATTTCATGAATATGGATGATTACAACCAGATTGCTCTACAAAAAGAACTCATCAATGCGCCTCAGTTTTTGAAGGAAGGCATGGATGTTACTATACTTTTTCACGCCGACGAAGAGCGCCCCTTGAGCTGCGAACTACCCACAACGGTAGCGTTAAAAATCACTTACAGCGAACCCGGTATAAAAGGAAACACAGCTACCAACGCTACTAAGCCCGCCACGCTAGAGACCGGCGCAGAGGTTCGTGTGCCCCTATTTATAGAAGAAGGCGAAACCATTGTTGTAGAAACAGCAACAGGAGCCTACAGAGAACGCTCTAAAGGATAGTAGCCCTTTTAAGAAATACTACTGATTGCAAAAAGCCTGTGAGAAACTTTCTCATGGGCTTTTTTGTAGCCAAAAACACCTCGGCAGGCACCCCGAAGCCAACAAGCAGCCTCTTAGAATTGCTATTTATCCGTTTACCGAACGAAGACCCAAGCTTGAAATTTGAAACCACCGAATGCCTTTACCGGCAGATAATGGCTCTATAAAGTGGCAATAATCGTCTGTAATGATTCCTTTTACGATGTTGTGATCCTTTGTGCCTGTAGCAATTGTGGGTAAAGTCGTTTTCATTTTTGTATTTTTTGATAATATTATTGTCATTCTCACGACAGCAATTTACGCAAAATTTTTATTCCATCATTATTTTCTGTTGCTTTTGCGAAAATTAATTTTAGGTACGGTTGTTGGAATTCAAAAAGTATTCTTTTCTACGATTTCTTTTTACCCTTTCTATTAGAAAAGTACTTCAAACCAAATGCATGAGAGCTTGCCCAACCAAGGACTGTTCTGATAATAAAATTGTGTGATGAGCGAAAAACAATATCAAATCCGAATAAAATCACCTTGCGGGGCACGGGTCTCACAAATGGCTTCAGTTGCGGGTGGTAAATTTTGCAAGGATTGCGACAAAACAGTAGTCGACTTTACGCAAAGCCCGCGTGAAAAGATACGAGAACACCTGTTACAATCAAAAACGAAGGTCTGTGGTTTCCTTCAACGCTCCCAACTTTCTCCAACTACTTGCAACTCCATTACCACAAAAATTTTAGCCGCCACAATCCTGTCCTCCACCCTATTCCACTGCCAATCGCCACCGCCCCCCATTTCATCACCTGCCGCGACATCAATTCCCGATACTGCTCCAAGCCAACCTGAGTCACCATCCACTACTACACCACAGGACACAGTATCCAGCATCAAAGCAACATCTAAAGTTATTGACGACTACATTTTGGTAGGCGACATTGATATTGAGCTAATCCAGAATGAAGGAGACAACCCTCAAACTGATACTTCTGAATCCAATAGATTATATAAGGGAGAGCCCTTTGAAAAAGATGGGACGGCATCAAAAAGCAAAAAAGAATTCACATCCTCTGCAAATGAATAAAAAACACAGTTTATTTGCAACTCAAAAATGTAACGAATCGATTACTAACACATATAAAGAATGCGTATGAAAACGAGTAAATTAGTAGCTGTCGGATTAGTGGTTATCCTAGCCAGCAGCTGTGCCATTGTGCAGCCCAATGAAATTGGCGTAAAGCAACGGTTTGGAAAACTAAGTGAGCAAATTAATGAGCCTGGCCTTCATGGTGTCAATCCCTTCACTACGCAAATGATTCGCGTTAGGGTACAAACCACCAATTTAGCCATAGTAGAAAATTTGCCTTCCCGCGAAGGGCTAACGATTCGATCGGAGGCCTCCATTTTGTATAGTATCAAAGCGAATGATGTACCAAAGCTCATTCGCGAAACAGGCCTACAGTATGAGCGCGATTTGATTTTGCCGGTGTTTCGTTCTGCATCAGCCGACATCTGTTCTAGTTACGACGCAAAAGACATGCACTCATCCAAGCGCGGCGAAATAGAGCTAGCCATTCAAGAGCGCATGGCATCAACACTTGACAAAAAAGGAATCACCATTGAATCTGTGTTGTTGAAGAACATAATGTTACCCAACCGCATCGCTGAGTCTATTGAGCGAAAGCTAGAGGCTGAACAGGAAGCTTTGCGAATGGCGTTTGTTGCCGAGCAGCAAAAGCGCGAAATGGAACGGTTGATTATTCAAGAGGAAGGCAACAAAGAAATTGCCCGAATCAAAGCAGAAGGTAAAAAAGAAGCAGCTGTACTTTCGGCAGAAGCCACCGCAGAAGCCACTTTACTAGAAGCGAGAGCCAAAGCTGAGGCAATAGAAATTGAAGCGAAAGCCAAACGCCAGGTAAACGTAATGCTCAACGAAACGTTAAGCAGAAACATTTTGGAGTTGAAGCGCATCGAAGCCTTCACCGATTTGGCGGGATCTCCCAATTCAAAAGTATTAATGCTCGATGGCAAATCTAGTATCGTAAACTTGTTGGGTGATTTGGCAAAATAGACCCAAAGCCTGTAATGAACATAGTGCAAAAAGACTGTTGAAAAACTTTTGTAAAAAAAAAGTGCAGTTTGGCACGGTTAAGGATATGTTTCACAAAACATTTAAGTTATTAACCTGTTAATAATTTGTGTAACCTCTTTAAAATCACTATTTTTGCGCTATGTTAATTTCCAATAAAAAACTAAACAAAACGCTGCGTTGGGCTGTGCTAGCTCTAGCAGCGTTGTCTATCGCCGACTTTGTTGTGGCTAGAATAAGTCACCCTATAAGTGAATTGTTTTGGGGCTACCTCATCGGCGTTTTTGTGCTCTCAGCTGCATTGCTGTACTGGTTGCTCGGCAAGCCATATTTCAAACTCAGTGTCGAAAACGATTTGCTGAATTTCAAAACGGGAATTATCACCAACAAATGGTTGGCGGATAACGTCCAAATCAACAAGCAAAATCTTGTCGATTTTAAAATCAAGCGTCGTTTGTTTAAAAAAATACTTGTTGTGAGTGTTTTGAGTCCTAATGGCATCATCAAAAAACACATCGGCATAAGTTATTTGTCCAATCAAAAAATTGAACAACTAGAAAACGCCTTGAAAGAGTTACTTCAAGAAGAGGAAAACGAACACCTTTTCATTTAAAAGAGTCATTGCCCATAAAGTATTATTTAGGTTTACATTGAAATAGAGTCTCCTGAGAATGGAGACTCTTTTTTTGTAGCAACTTAAGCCTCCGCCGAAAACTTTCAACATCACGACAATTACAACACTGAATAACCGCAACAACTAAGGCCAAAAAAGCTCATAAATATTCTATCTTTGCACCATGGAAAGTACAAGACAATTGCGTGTTGCCAATCAAGTTCAGCAAGATTTGGCGGAAATTTTTAGACAAATAGGCAAAAATGCCTTCAAGGGCATCATGATAACCGTAAGTAAGGTTCGCTTGAGTCCAGATTTGGGCTATGCAAAAGTATATCTTTCTTTGTTTCCGGTAAAGGAGAAGGAACTCATGTTGGCACAGTTGCGTGAACTTACGCCTCAAGTACGCTATGAATTGGGCAAAAAAGTGGGGCAACAATTGCGCATTGTACCCGAGCTAGAGTTCTTTATAGACGACTCTATAGACTACGAAGAAAAAATCTCCAACCTCCTAAAAAACGGTGGTGAGAATCCCATAAAATGAACGTCAGTGCATTTGTAGCTAGGCGCTATTTTTTTTCAAAAAAAAACACCAGTGCTGTAAACCTCATCACGGGAGTCAGCCTTTTAGGTGTCGCAGCCGGCACAGCAGCTATGTTGATTGTGCTTTCGGCTTTTAATGGATTGGAAACGCTTATCCAATCTCTCTACAATCAATTTGATCCTGACTTAAAAATTACAGCTGCCCGAGGGAAACATTTGGACTACACCCCTGAGCAGCTCGGAGCAATCAACGCTCTGTCTTTCGTCACTGGCCTTTCGCTCACATTAGAAGAACGCGCATTACTCCGCTATCGCGACAAGGAGCATATTACCACACTCAAAGGAGTGGACGATAACTTCGAAAACATAACGAATATAGACGAGACCTTTATTCGAGGCGGCTACTTCAACGCGCCAGGTCAAGCCATTTTTGGAGCTGGCGTCGCTTATCACTTAGGTATTTACGACCTTCAGTTTCCCGATCCCGTATCCGTATTCTCTCCCAAATTTGGAAACATCAACTTGAGAAGACCAGAAGAAGCTTTTCGACAATCTGCTGTGACCCCTACAGGTGTATTTTCTGTACAACCAGAGTACGATGTAAAATACGCCTTAGTACCCCTCTCCTTTTTACAAGATATTTTGGACTTACCCCATCACGTATCGAGCATTGAAATACAATTGCTTCCGGGTTATTCGATGAAACGCGCGCAGCGTGAATTGAGCAAACTCTTGAGCGCCAATCAAAAATTACAAAACAGGGAAGAACAGCAGGAAATGCTATTCCGCGTAATGAAATCAGAAGGTTTGGCGACCTTTACCATTCTTGCTTTCTTATTGGTTATCGCTAGTTTTAGTCTGTTTGGGTCGCTCACCATGTTGATACTCGACAAGCGTCGCGATTTATTTGTGCTCTGGAGTTTGGGTGCTCCGAAACATTTATTAAAAGCTACATTTATGAAAGTGGGGCTGATGGTAAGCGTTGCCGGATGCCTTTTGGGATTGGTCTTTGGGGTGGCTATTGTTTTGGTCCAGCAGCAATTTGGCTTGGTTTCACTCGGGCAAGGATATGTGGTGGAGAGTTATCCCGTAGAATTGCGGGTGGGTGATTTTTTAAAAATTGCGGCAACTGTTCTTGGGGTTGGCATTACACTGAGCTATTTCGCTAGTCGGCGCGTGGCCAATCACTTTCGTTTTACACAAACACTTCATCCCAAAGGCAATTGATTCTAACCAACAATACTTGCAACAAATCAGTCGTTATGCCCAAGCGTAAAAAGACAGAGCAACCCTGAAAGTGACGACTGAAAAACGGAGACTTTGCAACCTGACATTTTAAGCAGACTGACTTAAAAGCGTTCTTTAACAAACTGACACTAAACAATGAGCCGACACCCAAGCTGACTTGAATGGTTTAAAATTTTTTGCCGACCCGCATTTTTAATTTTTTCTTACCAGCCGCACATTTTAGCACATTTGGTTTTGCCCGAACACAAGCCGACCCTTCACAAATGCGAAGCATTCACGAACACCATTTAATATCAATAATAAAGTGAGTAAAACCAAAAGAGCTAAAATTTCCCAACGCTCGACAAAGTATGTGTAAAACTTTTTGTGGACTTTTTATGTCCATTTCAAAAGAGTTCTTATCTTTGGACAAAATATGTCCTGAATGGCAACGGTAAAAAAACATACAACATTTGGAGAACAGCTCAGACAATTGAGAGAAACTGCTGGCATGACTTTGAGAGAGGTTGCTGCAAATATTGAAATTGACCCTTCTTTACTTGCTAAAATTGAACGTAACCAGAGGCAACCGACAAAACACTTAATCAAAAATATCGCTGACTTTTTTAGTGTTAACGAGAAAGAACTATTAGAGGAATTTTTGAGTGACCAAATTGCTTATAAAATCTTGGATGAAAAAGCAGACTTGAATATTCTGAAAGTCGCAGAAGAAAAAGTAGCATACATCAAAACATTGCGAAATGAGTAAAATAATAAATATCGAACCATTCAACCAAGAACTACCAAGTGACTTTGCAGATAGGTTAGGTATTTATTACACCCAACAAGTAACAGCTAAGCACAAGAAAGAAAACGGACAATTTTTTACTCCGACACCAATTGCCCGACTTTTGGCTTCTTATTGCGATTTAAGTAAAGCATCAATTAAAATTTTAGACCCTGGTTGCGGAACTGCAATTTTATCATGTGCTTTGGTTGAGCAACTCACAGAAAACTCAAACGATATTGAACGAATTGACCTAGTTGCTTATGAGACCGATCTTGAATTAATTTCATTTTCACAAAAAGCACTTGATTATCTGAAAGAATGGCTTTTGAATAAAGGTGTTCAATTCAACTATGTGCTACTCAAATCTGATTTTGTTCTAGACAATGCTTCTGTTCTTAGAGAAAATAAATTGCCAAGTTTGTTTGAAGAAACAAAGAAGGTAGATGAAGATTTCGACATCATTATTTCTAACCCACCCTATTTCAAGCTTTCCAAAGACGATAAAAGAGTAATTGCTTCACGAGAGTTAGTCAGCGGGCAGCCCAATATTTATTCAATTTTTATGGGAATTGCAGCGAAATTACTTTCTGAAAATGGTGAACTAATATTTATCACACCAAGAAGTTTCGCTTCAGGAAATTATTTCAAAGCGTTCAGAGAGTTGTTTTTTAATACCGTTCAAATTGAAAAGATACATTTATTCAATTCTCGCAAAGACACTTTCAACCGTGACAGTGTCTTACAAGAAACAGTGGTAATAAAGGCTATCAGAGAAAAAATAGACCCGAATAAAAATGTGTTTGTTTCTTCAAGTGCGGGTATTAAAGACATTTTTGAACCAACAATTAAGCATTTCAATTCTTCGGAACTCATTGATTTAAATTCAAAAGAGAAAATTCTGCATTTGCCGACAAGCGACAAAGAAGAAAGTATTTTGAGTTTAGTTTCCACTTGGGAAAATGTTTTAACAGATTTCAATATAAAGATTTCAACGGGTCCTGTTGTTTCGTTCCGTGCGTTGGATTTTATTCAAAATAATTACGAAAACGGAACAGTCTTTTTAGCCCCACTATTTTGGTTGCACAACGTAAACAAAATGATTTTGGAATGGCCAAAACAATTGAAAGAGAAAGGACAATTTATAAGAATAGAAAGCGGCTCAAAATCTTTGTTGATACCCAACAAGAACTACATTCTTTTAAGACGATTTAGCACCAAAGACGACAAGAGTAGATTAATTGCAGCCCCTTATTTCTGCAACTATGCCAAATCGGATTATATCGGAGTTGAAAACAAAGTAAACTACATATATAGAAAAGATGGGCATTTAGACCGAGACGAAGTAGTTGGACTTTGTGCGTTGCTCAATAGCGAATTGTTTGACACTTACTTCCAAATATTTAACGGCAATGTAAATGTAAGTGCTACAGAATTGAGAGAAATGAGATTTCCACCATTAAACAACATAAAAGAAATAGGCAATAAAATCATACTTTCCAATGACTACACAATGAACAATGTAAATAGTATTGTAAATGAACTTTTTGAATTGGAAGTAATAATGAAGTGATATGAGTAAAATAGAAGAAGCACAAGAGATATTAAGAGCGTTAGGACTGCCGCCAGCACAATACAACGAAATGGCGGCTTTGACATTTTTAGCTGTTTGCAACATCAAAGAAAATGACAAATGGACGAAAGCAACCCGTGAAAGTTTAGGTGTTTAAAAAGGTATTATGACTTTCGTAAATGAAAATTACGGCAAATCATACGCTCCAAATACGCGAGAAACATTCAGAAGACAAGTGCTTCACCAATTCGTTCAGGCAAGAGTTGTTGACTATAATCCAGACAATCCAAGTCTACCAGTCAATAGCCCAAGAGCTCATTATGCTTTGACATCTGAAGTTTTGGAAGTCGTAAAAACATATAAAACAAGAAATTGGAAGAAGGCTTTGAAAAACTTCATTGATACAGTTGGTAAACTTTCGGAGGTCTATTTGAAGGAACGAGAATTGATCCAAATTCCTGTAGTGCTTCAAAACGGTGAAATTCTAAAACTTTCAGCAGGAAAACACAATGAAGTTCAAGC
>JAIULY010000094.1 GCA_022565875.1 Schleiferiaceae bacterium
AATCCGCGTCGGGGTCGGAGATTTCGCTAAACGCCTTTAACATCCCCAAAGGAAGTGTTTCGGTAACCGCTGGCGGACAAACACTTTCCGAAAACGTAGATTACACCGTTGATTATTCTTTAGGACGCGTAAAAATACTGAACGAAAGTATCTTAAACTCGGGCGTGCCCATTCGAGTGAACTTTGAAAACAACACGCTTTTCAACTTCCAAACCAAAACCTTCATGGGGGTTACGTTTGACCACCGCGTTTCCGACGATTGGAATATAGGCGGTAGTTTCTTGCGTTTGTCAGAACGGCCATTAACACAAAAAGTAAACATAGGATCTGAACCGATAGCGAATAATATTTGGGGTCTTAATACACAATACAACAAAGAAGCTCCGTGGTTGACGCGCGCGGTTGACAAAATACCTTTTATCAACACCAAAGAAGCGTCGAACATCAGTTTCCAAGGAGAATTTGCACATTTGATTCCTGGCTCGCCGCGCGGCATTAAGTTGGATGGAGAGGAGACCACTTACATTGACGACTTTGAAAGTAGCCAAACGGAAATAGATATTCGGGGCTTTAACCAATGGTTTTTAGCGAGTACGCCTGCCGGGCAGCCCGACTTGTTTCCCGAGGCGGCAGTAAATAACAATCACGAATACGGATTCAACCGCGCCAAATTAGCTTGGTATGTCATCGACCCCGTTTTCCATACCCCTTCGGGACAAGCTCCGGAAAACATTCGCAACAACCGATCTTTGATATCCAATCATTACACGCGTCAGGTGTTGTTGCAGGAGATATTCCCCAACATACAAATTGACCCTGCACAGCCTCGCAATATCGCTATGTTTGATGTGGCCTTTTTCCCCGAAGAGCGCGGCCCGTACAACTTTGATGTAGAAGGCGTGCCGGGCATTTCGTCGGGAATGAATGCCGATGGAAGCTTGCGCGACCCCAGAACGCGTTGGGGCGGTATTATGCGCGCGCTGCAAACCAACAACTTTGAAGAACAGAATATTGAATTTATCCAGTTTTGGATGCTCGACCCATTTTTGGAAGACCCTACACTGCAAGGAGGAGATTTGTATTTCAACTTGGGTAGTGTTTCAGAGGACATCTTGAAAGACGGGCGGCAGTTTTTTGAAAACGGAATGTCGCCAAGTGGTGACAGAACTGTTGTGGACAATACGGTTTGGGGTTTTGTGCCACGAGCGCAGCCCATTGTAGAGGCATTTGACAACGACGCCACAGCAAGACAGTTTCAAGATGTGGGTCTAGATGGGATGGACGATGCTGAAGAACGCGCGTGGGAGGTGAATGGCGTCACATACCTTCAGCGCCTTGAAGCCGCTTTTGGCGCTGGTTCGCAAGCCTATCAAAATGCCTTTCAAGATCCTGCCGGTGATAACTTCGTGTACTATCGAGGCGATGATTTAGACGCAAATGATGCAGGCGTTATTGAGCGTTACAAAGGCTTTAATGGTACAGAAGGCAACTCCGGAACGGCGCAGATTCAAGGCTTCCCGGCGTCATCTACCAACTTGCCCGACCGAGAAGACTTGAACCGTGACTTTACACTGAGCAAGACAGAAGCCTATTTCCAATACGAGCTCAGTATTCGCCCCAATGATTTGCGTGTGGGACAAAATTACATTACCGACGTGGTAGAAACACTCGTAGACCTACCCGACGGCACACAAAAAACAGCCGTTTGGTATCAGTTTAAAATACCCGTTTTCGAGCCCGACCGCACTATTGGGCCTATTGGTGATTTTCGTTCCATCCGCTTTATTCGGATGTTCATGAAAAACTTTGAACAGCCCGTGGTGCTGCGCTTTGCGCGAATGGACTTGATACGTGGAGAATGGCGTCGCTACCTATTTTCGTTGGACGATGTTCGCGAAGAAATGCCGATAGACGAAACTGACAACACCATTTTCAACGTGAACGCGGTAAACCTAGAGGAAAACGGCGAACGCGTTCCAGTAAATTACGTGCTACCCCCGGGAATTGATCGCCAGATACTTTTTGGAACGAGTAGTTTGTTGCAACAAAACGAGCAATCACTGTCGATGTATGTGTGCAACTTGCGCGATGGCGATGCGCGCGCTGTTTTTCGCACAATCAACATGGACATGCGGATGTACAATCGCCTGCGGATGTTTGTGCATGCCGAAGCAGGAAGTGAAAATGAATTGCTCCGCGATGGCGACTTAAATGTGTTTATCCGATTGGGCTCTGACTTTAACCAGAACTACTACGAATATGAAATCCCCCTTGCGGTTACCGATTGGTTTGAGACCGACCCCAACCGCATTTGGCCAACAGAAAACGAGTTCAACTTTACTTTTGAAACATTAAAACAAACCAAACTAGCCAGAGATAGAGCCATAGAGCGCAATCCAGATTTATTCTCCATGACGGCTCGTTTTTCTCAACCGGCAGCAAATGGACATCTGGTTTCCGTGATTGGCGCTCCCAACTTGGGCAATGTAAGAACCGTTATGATTGGTTTACGGAATCCGAAAAAACGGCGATTGAATGACGGTGATGACGGACAACCAAAGTGCGCAGAAGTTTGGGTGAATGAATTGCGCTTAGGAGAATTTGACGAGCGTGGCGGGTGGGCTGCCAATGCCCGCATGACGGCTAAGTTGGCCGATTTTGGAAATATTGCCATCGTTGGAAACATGAGTACCGTCGGATTTGGTGCGCTAGATATGGGCGTAAACGACCGAAACAAATTCGAAGCATTCTCCTATGACATGCAATCGAACTTTGAGTTTGGAAAGTTTTTCCCAGACAAGTACGCCCTGCGAATCCCTGTGTTTTTCAGCATAGCGGAGGAGTGGATTAGCCCACAGTTCAACCCGCTGGATCCAGATATTGAGTTTAGAGATGCATTGGACAATATAGAAAGTGCTGGGGCGCGCGACTCGCTGCGTTTTGCTTCGCAAGATTATACCCGAAGACGAAACTTTAATGTCACCAACTTACGCAAAGATAGAGGGGCACCTCAGGCAGGCAAAAAACCTAGAAAACCCATGCCGTGGAATATTGAGAACTTTGCCGTTAGCTACAGCTACAGTGAGGTTTTTAGGAGGAGCATCAACACCATTTACGACATCCGAATAGACCAACGGGCGAGTTTGAACTACAATTACACCACCCGCCCCAAACCTGTGGAACCTTTTAAAAATATGGGCTTTGTTAAAAACAACAAACACCTTACGATACTCAAGGATTTCAACTTCAACTATATGCCTAGCAAGTTTACTTTCCGAACTGAGGTTAACCGGATGTACAATGAGGCAGAACAGCGAAACACGAGTGCTTATCTATTTCCGGGGATTGAGTTCCCGCCATTGCCCATTACCTACAACAAATCCTTTGTGATCAACCGGATTTATGACTTGAACTATGACTTAACACGGTCGTTGAAAATTGACTTCAATGCGCGCATGAGTTCCTGGATTGACGAGCTGCAAGGGCCAACCTCAGCGGATAGTGTGCGGGAAAGTATTCGCGAGAGCTTGCGGACGTTTGGACGCCCCACGCAATACCAGCAAACGGCCAACGTCAACTGGCAAGTCCCGATAAACAAGTTGCCTTTTATGGATTTTGCGAATGTAACGGCTCGCTATACAGGAAACTATCAATGGCAGACCAACAGTACCCTGGCGCTACAAGCGCCTCCAGGCCCTGAGGGTGACTCGTTGCGATTGGGAAATACGGCTCAAAACTCCAATAGTTTGCAGTTTAACGGCACCTTCAATATGGTAACTTTATATAACAAGGTTCCGTTTTTGAAAGAAGCCAATCAACCAAAGAAAAAACCGGGAGCTGCTGCCCCGGCAAACAACAGGATGACAATGGCACAGCGACGGCCAAACGCACAAGAAAAGGAGAAAGAAGAGGAAGAAGAAAAGCCGTCCGTATTTAAAGAAATTTTGCGGCACACAGCCCGAACAGCCATGATGCTGCGGCAGGTTGCTGGTACCTATAGCCTCAACGAAGGAACCATGTTGCCTGGGTTTTTACCCACCCCCACCTTATTAGGCATGAATCAAGAGGGCAGCTGGGCGCCTGGACCAGGATTTGTTTTTGGAATGCAGAGCCCCGTTGAGCGCAATGCTCCGGGTGGCATATTGTCTAACCCCAACGATATCCGCCTGCGCGCGGGCAACAACGATTGGTTAACCAATAGTCCCTTGCAAAACCAACCGTTCTCGCAAACCAAAACGGAAAACCTCAATATGCGAGCTACCATCGAACCCATTCGCGATTTGAGAATTGAGCTTACCGCAATGCGCAACCAAGGTGAAAACTACACCAGTTTTTATCGCTTTGACGAGTTGGACGGCGTGTGGCGCAATACCAATGAAATGTTTATGGGGAATTACTCCATATCTTTCTTTGCCATGGGAACGAGTTTCGAATCGATATCGGGCCCCGAATATGACTCCGAGGTGTACAACCGATTTAGAGGTTATCGGGAAAATGTGAGTGAGCGTTTTGCCAATGCTAGAGCAGCCACCGACCCAAACTATGTCCCAACGTTTAACCCAGAGGCCGATTCCTCAAATTTTGGATTTGATGGCTATTCTGTGACGAGCAACCAAGTTTTGGTACCTGCTTTTATAGCCGCTTATGGGGGGCAAAACATCAACAATGTACCGCTCAACGGTAGACCTACCGTCCCCTTGCCTAACTGGAATTTAAACTATGCCGGCTTTATGAAGATGGAATGGTTTAAGCAGCGCTTTACCAACTTTACCGTTTCACATGGGTACCGCAGTACCTATACGGTAGGAAGTTTCCAAACCAATATGTTGTTGCAATCACGGCTGGAAGACTTACAGCCTGGGCAAGCGTTTCCAAGAGATGAAAACAATGACTTCTTGCCAACGGAACAGTTGTCACAAATCAGTATCTCTGAGAGTTTTGGGCCGTTGGTTGGGTTTAATGTCCGCACAAAAAACAACACCACCTTCCGCATTGAATACCTCAAAAACCGAAACGTCTTGCTTTCATTGGCAAACAATCAGATTTCTGAAACGCGCGAAGATGGAATTACTGTTGGAGCAGGTTACATCATCAAAAACGTGAAAATCGGCTTTATAAAAACTGGAGCCACGCGCAAACCTGTGGTGAGTAACTTAGAATTGAAAGCAGACGTAAGTTACCGCGACAACAGCACCATTATGCGTCGTATTTTTGAAGACTTGACACAAGTAACTGCCGGACAAAGCATTGTGAGCATTAAGGTATCAGCCGATTACATGATCAATCAACGCATCTCTGCCAAGTTGTTTTACGATCAAATTATTTCGCGCTTCAAAACCTCCAACGCTTTCCCAACGTCCAACATCAACGCCGGTATTAGTGTGCGCTTAAACTTGGGTCAGTAGGTGACACTAAGTGATAGTCACTTCAATGTAGCATCTTTGCAGGTATGAATTGGACATCGATATTCAGTAGTATTTACCCCAGTTGTGTTTGGCGAATGCCGCAGCACGGCAATGCGGTGTACTTTACTTTCGACGATGGACCAACACCTGGAGTTACCGAGGCGGTTTTAGACCTACTAGAGGCGCATGAAGCCAAGTCTACTTTTTTTGTTATTGGGAAAAATGTGGAGCAACACCCCGAATTGTATCAGAGGATTTTGGCGGGTAACCACAGTGTAGGGAATCACACCCATCACCACGAAAGGGGATGGCAAACCCCTTTGAACGATTACCTTACTAGTATCGAACAAGCAGCCAAAAAGGTTTCCAGCGCGCTCTTTCGCCCGCCTTATGGGCGCATTACACGGGCGCAAGTACAAGCGTTAAAGCCGCATTACCGCATCGTGATGTGGGACATACTATCGTATGACTTTGACCAGAAGCAAACCCCAGAGCAGTGCGCTCATCGCGTCATGCAAAAGTTACAGCCCGGAGCTATTGTGGTTTTTCACGACAGCATGAAAGCAAAAAAAAACATGCTTCCGGCCTTGGAAGCATGTTTAGCTTACTGTAAAAAAATGAAATTTATTCCAATGGCGTTGCCCATGTCTTATCACGCATACTGATTGAGCAGCGACTCCAATTGGTTGGCTTGTACAACACCACTTTGGCGCCACAGTTGTTCGCCATTTTTAAAAATGGCCAAAGTAGGCACACCGCGCACACCCATTTGTTGGGCCAGCGCTTGGTTTTTGTCGACGTCAATCTTTACGATTTTAGCATTTTCGCCTACGCGTTGTGCCACATCCTGAAGTATGGGCGACATCATTTTACACGGGCCACACCACTCGGCGAAAAAATCTACAAGAACCGGTTTGTCTGAGTTTATGATATCTTGAAAAGTTGCCATGATTTGAGAAAATTATTGGTTAAACGTTATACTCCAAACACCTCTAAATGCGCCCTCATCAAACCCTGTGGCTTTGTCCAAAGGATAGCGTTGGTTGATTAGGGCAAGTGTTTCAGGTTGAATGTCTATATTGGGTTGCCCGTGGCAGGTAAGGCAGGCTCCGGCGAGTTCAATAGGGTGGAAATACCGGGTCTTTTCACCGTCAAATACCACTGTGGGAGAAAGGGGGTTTCCGTTTTCTTCAGCTTTTAGATAGCCGTTTATCACACCTTTTTCTATGTTGTCTGGGGTGTTTGCTGCATTGCGTACCCGGTGTGAGGTTCTTTTTACAGTAGCATTAAAATGTTGGCTCAAACTATCCGTTAGTGGGTAGGCGTTTACATTACAATAATTGATGCCCTCGGCAACACCTCCGCGTTGCATGGCCGCCTTCAGCTCCCCGCTCAATGCTTGAAACGAGGCTTGCACAATGGTTTTGCCATTTTCTTTAATCGCTGCGGTATCTAATGAAAAAGCGGTAGCTTCTTTGGTCGAATCAGCATTTTCAGCTTGTTGGCCACAAGAAGCAACGGCTCCGCTTATAACGAGTACGACGAGAAAATTGCGATAGTTTTGCATTAGAATCAGACTTTTAAAGTTAACAAAGGTTATAGCGACAGCAATAAAAAAACCGAAAAACTACTTTTCATCACTGCTGTGCAGCACACTTTTCTCCTCCTTCTTTGGAGGGGTATAAGCAAACATAAACAAGGCTGCTCCGAGCAACGTGGTTTGGTATGGATTTGATTTAATGGAGCAGCCACTTGTGCAGCCAAAAAAGTGATAATAGGAATACCCAACTACAGCACCGATAATTCCGAGTGCTGCGTATTTCAAAACAACAGAGTTTGTCATTATTGCAAAAGGTTTAGAATGCGGGCAATAGTTGCAAATTAAACAAAAGGAACCGCTATTACGATTTCACTACTCGTTTGCCGTTGCGCTGCCAAGCCAATGTGCCTCCAGAAAGGTTGGTTACATCAACAAATCCCGCTTGCTGCAATACTTTAACGGCTTGACCACTTCTGGCGCCACTGCGGCAATACACGTAAACGGGCTTATCTTTTTCCAGTTCAGCAACCCGCTCAGCGAAATCAGCATCAAAAAAATTGATCACCATTGCCCCTTCGATAATGCCTTCGGCAACTTCTGCTGGCGTCCGCACATCGAGCAAGATATAATCACTGGTTTCGTTCAAAGCGGCTTCGAAGGTGGCCACATCAACATCGCGAAATTGACCATTAGCGGTGGTTTCTTGACTTTGACAAGCGCCTATAAATGTTACCGAAAAGGCTAGAGCAAGGAATAATTTTGAAAATTTCATAACGAATAGATTTTTAATGACTACATGCGATGCAAACGCACCTCAGCCCAACCACCACCGTTGAAAATGTCGGTTACCCCTTGGGCTTCGAGAAAGCGGGTTGCTTGACCACTGCGATTGCCAGAAGCACAGCACAAAACTACGGGTTTTGCCATGGTTTTAAAATCAGCAACTTTGTCAGGTACTTGGTCTAATGGAATATTGATGGATCCGGGAACGTTTCCCATAGCGAACTCCCCTGGTGTACGAACGTCAACAATGGTTGTTTTCGTATCGCGAATAATTTCAAATATCGTTTCCATAACTAAATTGTCTTTATTGGTTTAACGGGGGCAAAAGTACAACCATCCGCAAACCGCATTTGTGACGACGGTCACGAGTTGGTGATTTTTCAAAGTAATCCACCCCCCTACTTCTCACGGTCAATAACATAATCTACGATGGCGCGCAATGCAGTCAGTGCGTCGCTTTTCGGATACTCATTTAAGCAGGCTACAGCTAATGCTTTGTAATGCAACATCTGATCGGTGGCATAAGCAATGCCACCTGATTGGTACACCATTTCAATCACTTTGTTTACGCGTTTGGTATTGGTGTTGTGGTTTTTAACGGTGTTAATGATATAGCGTTTATCGGACCACGACGCATTTTGCAAGGTGTAGATCAACGGCAGTGTCATTTTTTGTTCTTTGATGTCAATGCCGGAAGGTTTACCCGCTTTATTGGTGCGCTGGTAGTCAAATAGGTCATCTTTTATTTGAAAGGCAATGCCAAGGTAGTTGCCAAAGTTGCGCATGTTGTCCACCACAGCGTCTGTTGCTCCTGATGATGCCGCACCCGCGGCGCAACACGCTGCAATTAACGAGGCGGTTTTTTGGCGAATGATATCGAAATAAATGGCCTCATCGACATCCAACCGGCGGGCTTTTTCTATTTGAAGTAGCTCGCCCTCACTCATTTCCTTTACTGCGGTGGAAACAATTTCCAGCAATTGATATTCTTTGTGTTCTGTGGCGAGTAGCAAGAGCTTAGACAACAAGAAATCACCCACGAGCACGGCGATTTTGTTTTTCCAAATGGCATTAATGGAAAAAAAACCGCGACGTTGGTTGCTGTCGTCTACTACATCGTCGTGCACCAAAGTTGCGGTGTGCATAAGTTCTACCAAGCTTGCGGCTCGGTATGTCGCTTCGGTAATATCGCTGTGCATTTTTGCAGAGAGAAAAACAAGCATTGGACGCAACTGTTTCCCCTTTCGCTTCACTATGTAATGCGTTACCCTGTCAAGAAGCGGAATGTTACTGGCCATTGCTGCCTTAAACTTGTGTTCAAAGATGGCCATTTCGTCGGCAATGGGCTTTTTGATTTCGGATAATGTCGCCATAGTAAGTTAGCTATACCAGCTAAAAGATTTGAATATTGCTACTTCGTATAGTGTAGACAGCAAAATTCTTGTTTTGTTTGAAAGGCTCAAAAATAGGAAATCATTTTATCTCTGCTACTACAAGTTTTTCGCGAGGCGTTGCTCGATACCCTGAGCACTATGCGTCGTTTTTTTGTGTTCTAATCCAGTAATTCCAACCCATAGTTTCGCCCTTTTTCCACGGCGGGAATGCCGTGTTCCATCCAAACTGGTTTTGGGGCGTCTTTTAAATAATGATCAAAGAATTGCTGCATTCTAATGGTTAAGTCTTTGCGGTTGTGTCGTTTTTTCAAATTGTGTGCTTCGCCGTTATAAACGAGCATCCATACAGGTTTTTGAAAACGACGCAATGCTACAAAGTACTCAATACCTTGGTACCATGGCACGGCCTCATCTTGGTCGTTGTGCATCATGAGCAGGGGTGTGGTAACTTTATCGGCAAAGAAAAGTGGCGAGTTGTTGATATACGTTTCGCGATTTTCCCAAAGTGTGGTGCCCAACCGGCTTTGCGATTGTTCGTATTGGAACGCTCTCGCCATGCCGCTTCCCCAACGGATTCCACCGTAGGCTGAGGTCATGTTACTTACTGGTGCACCGGCCATCGCAGCAGCAAACTTGTCGGTTTGTGTCACCAACCAAGCCACTTGATACCCACCCCAACTTTGACCTTGGATGGCCATGCGTTTTTTGTCTATCCATTTCTCTTGCTCTAGTTTTTCAACACCGGGCAATATACAATTGTAAGCCGACCCTCCGGGATTGCCCGTGGTATATTTGATGTCCGGAACAAAAACCACGTAGCCGTTACTCGCGTAATAGGGAATATTGATAATGCTCCAGCTCGGCTGCGGGGTGTAGTGTCTGTGTAGATTCTCACTGTAGGTTTCGTAAAAGTATACGAGTAATGGATATTCTTTCTTGGGGTCAAAATTTTCGGGTTTGTAGAGTAGTCCTTCTAGTGGCGTGCCGTCGTAAGCTTTCCAAGAAATCAATTCTACAGTGGCCCAATTGTACTCCTGCTGTTGCGGGTTGGTGGCGGTCAGTTGCGAGCCTTTACCGAGGCCTCCTGTCGAGCGAAACACCTCGGGATAGCTCAAAAAGTTGCCGCGACGGTGCACAAACACGGGATTGTTTTTTGCTTTTTCAATTTGCTGAATTTGAAAAGGCCCATCTAATAAAACTTGCAAGGCACCAGGGGTAGCCAAATGTATACTGTGTCCTTTTGTGGTTTCGTTAAAGCCTTTTAAATACATACCGTCAGGCCATTCTACATAATTAATTTCCTTGTCGACGCTTTGGTACCGCAGTTGGATTTTTTGTTCGCGACCCTTTCCTTCTGTTAGGCAGGTCAAGGTTTTTGTGGGGAAATGGTAGCCCCAAACATCGTAGCGGTCGTAGAAGACAAACAGGCTATCGTTTGATGTAAACCCAGCAGCGCC
>JAIULY010000095.1 GCA_022565875.1 Schleiferiaceae bacterium
GGCCCCGTATTCCCATTAAAATCTATAGATTCTTCTGGATTAAAGACCATGCGCTTTTTAGGATCTACTTTTAAAATAAAGTATTTCAATGCACCATCCCCGATGATTTTGTGCAAATGTGCTTTTTCAACCTCCGAAAAGTCATCGAGCTTACCGAGTTCTTCGGAAATCTTTGCGGCTGTTTGCGTCATTTCGGCTAATAAATCGTCTGCATCCACCACAGTACCTTCACGGCTTTTCATCCGCCCACTGGGCAAATCTACCATGCCATAGCTCAAGTGATACAGGTGCTCAGCCCAATCGTAGCCTAGTTTTTTCAAAATAAGAAACAGTACCTTGAAGTGATAATCTTGCTCATTGCCAACAACATAAGTAAGACTGTCGATATTAAAATCTGAAAAGCGCTGAATGGCTGTACCAATATCTTGAGTCATGTAAACCGAGGTACCGTCTCTGCGCAACAACAACTTTTCGTCCAAACCTTCATCGGTTAAGTCTATCCAAACCGAACCGTCTTCTTTTTTAAAAAACACCCCTTTTTCGAGACCTACTTCTATGGCTTTTTTACCCAACAGATAGGTTTGACTTTCATAATCTACATGATCGAAAGAAACGCCTAATTCTTTGTAAGTGGCATCAAAACCGGCGTACACCCAGCTGTTCATGGTGTTCCAAAGCGCCAAAACTTCGGGGTCATTTTGTTCCCAACGCACCAACATATCTCGGGCCTCTTGTAGCCATTGCGATTCGCGCTCGGCCTCCTCCTTGGACAAACCCGTGGTAGTCAACACTTCCAACTCTGCTTTGTAGGCTTGGTCAAACGCCACATAATACTTACCTACCAGCTTATCGCCTTTCATTCCAGAAGATTCGGGCGTTTCTCCATTGCCCAACTTTTGCCAGGCCAACATGCTTTTGCAAATGTGAATGCCGCGATCGTTGATGATTTGTACCTTTTTGACGGGTTTCCCCGAAGCAGCTACAATTTGTGCCACACTAAAGCCCAAAAGGTTATTGCGAACATGTCCCAGGTGGAGGGGTTTGTTGGTATTGGGTGAACTGTACTCAACCATCGCTGCAACTTCCGCGCTGGGGGCAATAGCGGTAAAGCCCGTCTGTGCTGCCTTTTGAAATGCGCCTAACCAATGTACATCTGCTATAGATAGATTCAAAAAGCCCTTCACCACTTGAAAGGAGGCTAAAAAGCCGTCGGAGGCTGTTAACATGTGTTCGCCAATTTCGCGGGCCGTTTCTTCTGGCGACTTTTTACTGTGTCGTGTAAATGGAAAAACTACCAACGTAAAATCGCCTTCAAACTCACGTCGGGTGTCTTGAAAATCAACTGTTTCTAATTGCAAACCATACAAACTCTCTAGCGCTTGCAACACTAGTGCCGTCAATTGTGACTTTAAATTTTCCATTTATTAAAATTTTTGCAAAAGTATTGTCATGAACGAGAAAAAGGAACAGATTTTTGAAAAATAGTTGAAATCACTTTAACCACAAAACCCAAATACGATAAATTGCGTTGGTAGAAAGAGCATCTGCTTATCAAAAAAACAATCACTGCAAGTATCTTTGCGAAAAAATAGCAAGACATGTATCTCGTATTATCACCTGCCAAAACATTAGATGAAAAATCAGCAATTCGGTTTCCTAGCACCACTACCCCTCAGTTTTTGGAACACTCCAAGACCATAATGCATGCACTTCAAAACAAAAGTGCACAAGAATTAATGGCCTTGCAATCCATAAGTTTGGACTTAGCCACCACCAACTTCGACCGCAATCAGATGTGGTCGGTCGCAGATCATCAAACGGGCATAAAGACAGCTTTAGAGCTTTTCAAAGGCGATGTATACCAAGGACTTGGCATAGAAGAATGGAATGATTCTGACGTCGCTTTCGCCAATGCGCATGTGGGAATCCTATCTGGCTTGTACGGTTTACTGCGCCCTACAGACGGTTTGCTCCCTTATCGATTAGAAATGGGCACACGAATGGCCGTGGGACAGCATGCGAATTTGTATTCGATTTGGAAACCTTTGGTAACCGAAACGCTAAATCAACTCGATGCTCCTTTCCTACTCAATTTGGCATCAGCCGAATACTTTAAAGCTATTGACAAAAAGCAACTGCAAAAGCCCGTAATTGATGTGGAATTTAAAGACTACAAAGTAGGGAAATACAAAGTCATTTCTTTTTGGGCCAAGCGCGCTCGCGGTACTTTAGCGAAATGGATAGTGAAAAATAAAGTAACTACGGTAGATGCACTCCGTGATTTCTCTGAATTGGGATACTACTTCGAAGAAAAAACAAGCAATCAGCAGCAGTTCATTTTCCACAGAAACGAACAATAGCACGTTGAAAAGCGGCTAGGCTTGTGGCTAAAAAACAAAATCATACCACTAGCGCAACAGCGTGAGTTTTTTTTGCATTTTTGCAGCAAAGAAGCGCCAACTGCAAAAGGTTTTGAAAACCGCAAAAATGGCCACCTTAGAAGATTTAATAAACACGAAAAAAAAAGCGACACAACAAATCCTGCATTAATGAAAAAAATCGTTCTCGCCGTTTTAGCTTTAAGCTTTGGAAGCCTCTCCGCACAAAAAATAAGTGCGCGGTATTATGAGGTGGGCGGCTTTATCGGCACCAGCAATTATTTTGGCACGATCACCGAAGTCCAAGATTTTTCAGCATTTGTAGACGAAATACGTCCGGAATTTGGTTTGTATCTCAAGCGCCATGTAACCCCCATATTTTTCTTGGGAGCAGAAGCAAGTTACAGCAATGTATTTGCCGATGACCGCAACAGAGGCACAGAAAGAGGACTGAGTATCGATGCACAGCTCGCTCAAGCCAATGTACTTTTGGGCTTTAACTTCCGCAGATTTGGGAAGTACTTTAAGAAAAATTCAGGAACACCCTATATAACGTTCGGGCTTGGCACAGTGCATTATAACCCAAGATTAGATGAAACCCGCGACTATAGTATGATTGGTGAAGGTGATTTGTACCCCGCAAGCTATTTTGCCTTTACCTACATGGGAGCGTTTGGCTACAAATGGCGGATGAGCACCCATTCTTTTTTATCTTTAGAAGCGCATTACCACCTAACCAACACCGACAGAATGGAAGGTTGGGTAATCAATGGCGGTGGTGCTGCGGGAAATGATGGATATTACGGGATACGCCTAAAGTACTCTTATGGCATTTGGGATTAAACTTCCAATCAACATTCAACTTTTTTTGAAAACCGATAACTTCTTGTTGTCGGTTTTTTTGTTCAACCAAATTACTCAACCCAAAGCCCATTCGGCATGGCATGGCGTCCTTTTCTATGCGATAGAGAAATATTGGGAAGACAACACCGCGTGTAATGTCTTTTTCTTTACATTAGCCGGAAATTAACAAATTTTAATTACAAACTGAATTATGAAATACACATTTGTAGCCATAAGTGTAGTAGTTGCTTGCCTAACCGCAAAAGGACAATTGAATCAAGGTGGGTGGGTACTTTCAGGTGCCATTGGTGGCTCCTATACTTCTAGTGAATTTGAAAATGATTTTGGTGGAGGGCCATCTACAATCAATCCCGTGGCCAGATCTTTCAACCTCAATATGGCCGCTGGTTATTTTATTATTGACCATCTTGCCGTTGGCCTAACTTCTGGATACACTTTTAGTGGCAATAAAACCGAAAATGAAAACAGTACAGATAGGTCATTTTCCCATAGCTACTCAATTGGTGGATTTGCACGGCATTATGTTCCCATTACAAAAAAACTCGCTTTTTCAACACAGCTCGGTACTTTTTATCGATCTGGATCCTCTAAGTCAGAAAATATTGCAAGTGGCACGCGCACAACTACAAATGAGGGCACCTCAACGATTGTTCAGGTGACTATTAACCCGGGATTCACTTACTTTATAAGCGACAGAATTGGGTTAAATGCAAACTTTGGTCAACTAGCCTATACGCATGAAAACCATGAAATTAAACAGACACAGGGCACACAAAGGAGAACAGTTAACAGAGCTGACGTTGTGTTCGGACTCCATTCACTTTCTTTTGGCTTATCTGTATTTTTGAACTGACCTAAGTGATGTATTCCAATAAAATCATAACAAAGTTGTGCTCGGGCGTTTTTAACGTGTTTTTCTAATAACCTTGAGTCTGCTCCGACAAGGATGACTTCAATCAAGATTGAGACGGAGGATATTTTTGGACTGGAAAGAACTATTTGAAAGTAAGGATTCAAAAATCTCCCGTCAATTCAGCGTTTGGCAGAAAGAGACTCTTTGGAAGGTGCTTAACTTTTAAACCTGCTGCGAAGCAAGCCGAAGTGTGGTAATACATTTAGCTTGTGAACAATTAGAATAAAAAATTCACAGACATCAAAAGATAAATGAACCCAACCAAAAACAGTTACCACAAACTAAATTTAAATTTTTTGCACCGAAAATCAAAAGTTTCTTTTTTCATTTCCGATTTTCTCCTATTTTAGCCGCATTGAATTATTTATTTAAACAATCATTAAAGCTTTTTATTTATGAAAAAAATTACTTTGATTCTTGGGTTGGTCGTAGGAACCTACACAGCACAAGCGCAATTGGAAAAAGGTTCTTTGTTACTTTCGGGAGACATCGGGTTTAATTCTTCTACTGGAAAAATGGAGATAACTTCTGGGGGGAATACAGTAACACAAGCTGATCCTAAGTTTACAGATTTCAACCTTAACCTGCAAGGAGGCTATTTCGTTGCAGATAATTTTGCCGTCGGCTTGGGAATTGGATATGGCCTAAGCAAAATAACAGAAGATGGTGATGATTTTTTGGATGAGATTTCTACAGGGATTTTTGCAATAAATCCTTTTGCGCGTTACTACATACCCTACACAAATAAATTTGCTTTTTTTGCACAACTTGACCTGGGAATTGGTTTTGGATCCACAAAAACAGAATCTAGAATGGGTAATACCACAATAACTGATGAAGGTTCTGTAAACGTTTTTGGTATTGGTGTGTCTCCTGGCTTCACTTACTTCTTAACTGAAAGCATTGGTTTAGATTTACGTGTTGGTTTTCTTGGATATAACAGTGCTTCTACCTCTTTTGAAAGCAATAACTCAACCACCACTAACTCTATAAGTGGTACTGGTGTAAACATTGGCTTAAACTCATTAACCTTTGGCCTTTCGGTCTTCTTGGACTAATAAAACTACACCTTTACGAAGTATAAGCTCCCCAATATTGGGGAGTTTTTTTTTTTGCAACACAGCGCCCTCAACGACTGACACCAAGGTTATTTTGATGTCTTTCGCTCTTAACGTCAGTTTTCCCTGAAACGTAATTTTGCTAGCCATCTAAAATTTTAATGTGCTTCCTTCACTTTCTTCCATTCCTTCATGAGTAGTAAGTTTGTAATTCTTGCGACGACAGTTACACTTTAGCGAAGTGACTATTTGAAAATAAACAAGATACCATCCTTTTGTCATCTGTTTTTTAAATCCACTTTAAGAAAGTCTTTTTTTTTCAAATAATGATTAGAATCATTTTTGTAATTGCAACTCGCGACCTACTTTTGCAGCGTTTTTTATAATTAGTCTAAATAAGCATAATGAGAGCAACCTTCAAAGCGCTAGCGATTATTGGTATTGGAATTGGCATGGCACACGGACAGCCAATGCAGCAAGACCCGCCCAATACTGCCCCAAAGCAAGACCCAACTGAACCGATTGATACGGTATTTGAATTGCCTCAAATAACGCTTATTGAAAAGAAATATCCGTTGTTGAGTCGCACACCTGGCGCAGCTACTGTGATTGAAGAGCGCGAAATTCGTGAGATGGCACCTATCAGCGGGAACGAGGTCATGCGTCGCAGCACCGGTGTCCACGTTGTAGATGAAGAAGGAGCGGGAATGCGTATCAATGTGGGTATCCGCGGCTTAAACCCTGATAGAAGTAGAAATGTACTGATACTAGAAGACGGCATTCCTGTGGCGCTGAGTCCATATGCCGAGCCTGAGATGTATTATACGCCGGCGATAGACCGCATGGAAAGCGTAGAAATACTCAAAGGTAGTGGACAAATCCTTTTTGGACCTCAAACCATCGGTGGGGTTATCAACTATATCACAGCCGACCCGCCAAGTGAAGCCACAGGAAAACTCCGCTTGAAGGCCGGTGACGGTGGGTTTTTCAGTGCTTTTGCCAGCTATGGCAATACAGTGGGTAATAGTGGCTACACCGTAAATGTCCTGCACAAACGGGCTGAGAATTTCGGACCCACAAAATTTGAAATCACCGATATCAATTTAAAATTCAAACAGCAAATCGGAAAAAAAACCACATTGGGCCTAAAATTAGGCTATTATGACGAAGTTTCAAACAGTACGTATTTGGGTTTAACTCAAACGATGTTTGATGCTGGAGGTCAAGATTTTGTAAGAATGGCGCCCTTTGATGCGCTGCCTGTTACTCGCCTTAGCATCAGCGGACAGGTAAAGCACAACTTTTCCAACCGTTCCAATATTCAAGTTACGGGATTTGCGTATTCGACCACGCGAAACTGGCTGCGCCAAGATTTTACCGAAAATCCGAATGCAAGCAACCTCAGCGGTGTAGTTTGGGGAGATACCACTATTCCTGGCGGCGCTATCTACATGCGCAATTCAAATGGTGGACGCAACCGACAATTTCAAGTGGCAGGATTAGAAACGCGCTACAACCTTACTTACAACTTATTCAACAAAACCAATCAGTTAATTGCCGGGGGGCGCGTATTGCACGAGCAAGCCAATGAGCAGCGCACATTTGGCAACAATCCGCAAGGGGAAGGTTCAGAAATTCGCCAACGTGAAATTCGCACCGGTCTAGCCACTAGTATGTTTGCTCAAAATACCACCATCCTCACTTCAAGGCTTAGTGTTCATGCTGGATTGCGCTTCGAAAATTACGCTTTTGAACGTGAAATCCTGCGCGACAACTTTGGCGCAGGAATCGTAGACACCTCTGTAGTAGGTCGCGATTTCACGATAAGCGTTATTCCAGGCTTTGGGGCCAATTACAACATTACCAACCGCTGGACATTCTTCGGTGGCATTCACCGAGGATTCGCTCCACCCCGCATCAAAGACGCCATTGAACTCGATGGTCAGCCCGTAGAACTCGATGCGGAATTGAGTTGGAACTCGGAGCTAGGGCTAAGAGGTCGCGCTACACCCTTTCTTGACTTAGAATTCACGCTATTCAACATGAACTTCTCCAACCAAATCATCCCTGTCTCACAATCCTCTGGTGGTGCCGGTGCTGGATTGGTTAATGGCGGTGCTACCATTCACCGTGGAGTAGAATTAGGTACTGTGTTTCATGTAAATCGCTTGCTCAATACCAAATGGGATTTAATTTGGGACGTCAACTATACCTTTGTTGATGCCCGCTTTAGCGATGATAGAACACTTGTTAGCAATGGAGAGGAAGTAAACATCAACGGAAACCGCACACCGTACGCGCCACAAAACCTCATCAATAGCGGGTTAACTTTCCGCGCTCCAATGGGTGTTTTTGCCAAGGTAGTTTACACCTTTGTCGATGAGCAGTTTAGCAACGAACTAAACGTTATTGAAGCCACACCAAATGGAAGACAAGGCCGCATTGATGCCTATCGATTAATCGACCTAACGGTTGGCTATGATATTCCGAAAGTACCCGTACGCCTGCACGCTAGTGTAAAAAACCTAACCGATGAGCGCTTTATCATGACGCGCAGACCACAAGGTATTCGCGTAAATTTACCGCGCATGTTCTTTGTTGGGGTTGACTTTGACTTCTAGGACCCCAAATTAATTACCCACAAAAAAACTCCTTTACGTTGTGTAAAGGAGTTTTTTTTTATGGGAATTAATGGTGTATTCGTCAAGAAGTACGCTGTTTTTCTATTTGTTTCTGAAGGCGCTCCTGCTCTAATCTCTCCACCCATTCTTGATTGTAATCGGGAATGTGGTTGAGCTTTTCATCACGCTTGAGCTGTATCATGGCCAATCGCAATTCATCGTAAGAATATTTTTCTTCAAGCGTGTCAAACAAAGGACGCAATTGAGCCTTTTGCTGTGTCACCTCACAGGCGAGTAACACATCTGCCAAAAGCGATTCTTTCACTAATGCTGTCAAATCAACTGATTCTCCTTCATTGATGCACCGCTCTAAATGCACAATTATGGTTCCGATGGACAATTCTCGCAACTGCGCGATTTCCTCTATTGTTTTGCCTTCCTTAAAGTACCTCAAGGTCTCCATGTGTGTTCCGGGACCACTTCGCGGTTTGGGACGATAGCGCTTGATAATGTCGATAAAGTGATGCGCATACTTCTCCGCTTTAAACTGACTAATACCTGTAATGGTTTCCCATGCTTCTAGCGTAATCGGCTTCACCACAAGCAATTCTTCCAGTGTTTTGTCACTAAATACCACATATGCAGGGACATCCTCTGACGCGGCAACTTCTTTTCGCTTCGCCTTCATTTCGGCTCTAAATTGCGCTTCTTTCGTTAGTTTAGCCGGCTTCTCTTCAGGGTCAGTTTTGGTTACTATGATTTTCTGGTACTCAGGAATGGTAAATTGAACGGTTTGATTACCCTTTAGCACATCCCAGCCCGCTGTTGTTACGCGCAGGGCATAATTTTCATCGTAAACCATCTCTAACAGTGCCAACTGTAACAGCTGCATAAGGTAACGATTCCAATTGCCAGAAGAAATGTTTCGACCTACACCAAAAGTTTTGATTTGATGCCAGTTTTTTTCGCGAATGTCTGCTGGAGAATTTCCACGCAATACCTGCACTACTTGGGTGAGGTTGGCCTTCTGCCCCATTCTTACAATTGCCGAAAGTGCCATTTGAGCTGTTGTAGTACCCTCTTCGAGTTTCGGAGGATTGGCACATACATCACAGTTGCCGCAGTTCTCCTGTAAATTTTCCCCAAAATAAGATAACAAAATACGACGTCTGCAAATATTGGATTCTGAGTAGCTTTGAATCCACTTGAGTTTTTCGAGATTGATCTCCTCATTGGCGCCGTCATGAATGAAGCTGAGCAACCGCTGCACATCGGGATAAGAATAGAATAGAATGGTTTTTGATGGCAATCCATCTCTACCTGCTCGACCGATTTCTTGGTAATAACCTTCCATATTTTTGGGAAGGTTGTAGTGAATAACAAAGCGAACATTGCTTTTATCGATACCCATTCCAAAGGCTATAGTTGCACAAACAACGGGGGTTTTATCTGTGATGAATTCGCCTTGTATCCGCGACCGTTCATCTGATGACAGGCCGGCGTGATAAGCTGCAGCAGCAATGCCATGACTATTGAGAAAAGATCTGACATCTTCTGTGTTCTTGCGCGAAAGACAGTAAATGATTCCTGCCGCGTCGCCTTGAGTTCGCAAAAAATTTAAAATTTCTTCGCGGCGTTCTTTTGGACTTAGCCCGGTTCGAACGGCTAAACTCAAATTGGGTCGATTAAAACTACTGACAAAAATTTTGGGTTCTGGCAGCTCCAATTGCTTTACGATATCTTTTCGGGTCGTGTTTTCAGCCGTGGCCGTAAGTGCTAAGATGGGCACATTTGGCAATTGTTTTTTCAACCACTTCAGCTGCGTGTATTCTGGCCGAAAGTCGTGGCCCCAAGACGAGATGCAATGGGCTTCATCTATAGCTATCAAATTTACTTGTAGGCTCTGCCACCACGAGGAGGATAAGGTTACCGCCTTTTCTGGTGAGAGGTACAACAATTTAATTTCGCCCTTTTGACAGGCATTGATTATCTCGTTTTCATGAGCAGAAGAATAACTACTGTTGAGCGCGGCTGCTGAAATACCGTGAGACTTTAGCGTGTCCACTTGATCTTTCATCAAGGCGATTAATGGCGAAATGACAATACAAACGCCCGGCATCGCCAACGCTGGAATCTGAAAACACAAACTCTTTCCGCCGCCAGTAGGCATTAGCACCAAGGCGTCGCCACCGTCAAGTACATGTGATATGATTTCTTCCTGCATCGGCCGAAAGGCATCGTACCCAAAATATTTCTTGAGTATGTGCTTGGGGTCTTGTCTCTCTGTGGTATTAGTCGATGTCTCCATGTTGCAAAAGATTTAGTTAGGTTATGGGCAAACGATTTAACAAAAGGCATCTGCCCAAATCCATCCGCTTACGTAGGTGAAAAAGGCTGTCATCAACATCACTATAAAAACAAACACCTTGAAAAACCAATTCTTGAAAAGAAACAAGGCCACAATTCCAAAGGCAATGACCAAAAAACGCGTCTCTAAAAAATGGGACTTCCATGCGGAAAAACACAATCGCCCCTCTTCATCCTGTGGAGGTATCCCCTGAGAAATCAGGATGATGATGGGTAACAACAATAACCCAATCAATAGGGTCTTCTCTTTTTTGTCCATAATGATTCAAATAAAACTAGCATTTCAACAATGAAAGTACAGTGATGTTGACGCGCTTCAAAATTAAAACATTTTTCTCA
>JAIULY010000096.1 GCA_022565875.1 Schleiferiaceae bacterium
CCACTAGCCTAATGCTTTGTGTAATCTATTTAGCTTAACTAGACCCCTTATTTGGATAAGCGCATAAAAGCATCTAGTAACAAAAGCTTAAACGATTGTGGCTATTTAATCCTCACGTACGCTTGTGTTTTTCGACGTAATTATCATCATCTTCGTTGATTTTGATTCAAATCGCGCTTTTCGGCGAGGACCCAATTTTACTATCTTTGAACGTTCAGAAATCAACAAGCTTCAAAGAAGCTACTTAAAGAATCGCAAAAGAGAAAGCCGTCTTACAAAGATGGTTTTCAAAAAACTATAATTGAAGCTACAAGACCGGTATCCTGTTTTTACGCAATGAAAGACCACCCACCGTGAATAATGAGCTGAAGCTTATCGATGAATGGAACAACTAGTAATTTGTAAGTAATTGCAAATAATTTAGAAGTTAACGCAAAATATTTTTTGAAAGAAAAACATGAGCAATAAAGTTTAAGCCCCCTTCGAAAAGTCCCTCTCAGGCAAAGGCTGACTTGTGGGGAGGTTTTTGAACCATTACTAACAATTAGTTAGCTCTGGTCTAAAAATTCCCTCCGCGTCGATTTTGATTGAAATCATCCTTTTCGGAGCAGACACAAGTTTCAAGTATTCCTTGACCGTTCAAAAACAACACAAGAATGAAAGACGAAATCATTTTATATAGACCAGATGAATTGGCGGAACATATTGAGGTTCGGCTCGATAATGAAACGGTTTGGTTAAACAGAAACCAAATAGCCACATTATTCGGCAGAGATGTGAAAACCATTGGGAAGCATATCAATAATGTGTTTTCAGAAGGAGAACTTGATGAAAAAGCAACTGTCGCAAATTTTGCGACAGTTCAGAATGAAGGAGGCAGGAAGGTTGAAAGAAAAATAGAATATTATAATTTAGACGTCATTATTTCAGTAGGTTACCGAGTAAAATCTAAACAAGGCACACAGTTTAGGATATGGGCAACAAATGTCTTAAGAGAGTATTTACTCAAAGGTTATGCCCTTAACCAACGAATGAACCGCATTGAAAACACGGTAGAACAGCTTGCAGGAAAAGTGAACGAAATTTCCTTTCAAATACAGTCAGCTGAACTGCCCACACAAGGCGTATTTTTTGACGGACAGGTATTTGATGCTTATGAATTGGCTTCCAAAATCATCCGATCGGCCAAGAAAAACATTGTCTTGATTGACAATTACATAGATGAAAGTACCTTAACGCATCTCTCCAAGAAAACAAAAGCGGTAAAGGTCCTTTTGCTGACCAAAACCATTTCCAAGCAATTGACCTTAGATGTAAAAAAGGCCAACGAACAATACCCTACTTTTGAGCTTCGCTCCTTTGGCAAAAGCCACGATCGTTTTCTGATTATTGACAACACGGAAGTGTATCATTTAGGTGCTTCTCTGAAAGATTTAGGAAAAAAGTGGTTTGCTTTCTCCAAGTTGGATAAAAGCTCTGTACAAACAATTTTACTGGAAGCAAGCTTATGAGCTAAGATGAGATAAACAGGGCTTGATGCAGGGGTTATTTTCATTCTACAAGCATTCCTCCTCACATTCCGAAAAAATGCAAAAAGCAAGACGTCATATAGTTCATCAACACGAGTGAGCACTACGAAAAAGTCATACGCCAACACACACTAGGATAGGGTGAATACGGAGAGCTAAACGACACTCAGAAAATCGTCGAGCCGCATCAACCTCGACCATAAAACATTGAAAGATATGCCGAAATGATTCCTTAGCAATATCGTTGACAAGAGGGCGATAAAGAAACAAGCACCAAATTACTCCCTAATAAAATCCACGGTATACCCTGGCGGCAGTTTGGGTACTAAAACCCAATTGTACGAGAAGATGGCATCCTCACAAGGAGAGCATACGTCAACAGTGACGCGGAAAATATAGCGGCGTAGGGTTTCTACTTTTTCTACCTCGCGGTTGAAGCGCGCGTCGCAACCTTTGACAACCGTATAAAAGCCTAAAAGGGTGTGGGTTTCAAAATCAATTTCTTGTAGGTTGCACGGTATGCCTGCCGTGTTGCTTTTCTCAAAAAGGGCATCGAGTTGGGCGTTGCTTTGTACCACATACTCACCATTTGATGGGTCGGGAAAGCACGTGATGCTCAAGCTTCTCTCTGCTATGCCCAGCAACGCTCCAGGACTACTGCAATTATCGCGATTATCCCCACAGCCTATCACCGCCAACACCAAGGCAAATGCTATACAACGTTTCAAAAGGGTTACTGCGGTCATGGTGTCAAACGTTTAACAGTTTAGTCTGCGCCGAAAAGTTGCTTTGTGGAGACAACGTTTCTCTATGCTATAGCCAAACAAGTGCTTTGGTGTTTTGTTTGCAAATGCTGCCGTAAAGATACTGTAAAAAAGGAACATAGGATATGTCGGCGTGAAAGTTTAGCCACGGGTTGTAATGCGATTTCCGCGCGCCAGGTTATCGCGTGTGCATTAGCCGCAGCGAAACCTAAAAAACAACCACTTTTAGCCGGCCACAATGTTCACGATTTTTCCGGGTACCACAATCACTTTTCGGATGGTTTTGCCTTCGAGTTGCTTTTGTGCGCGTTCATCAGCCAAAACAGCGGCTTCAATTTCTCCATTCGCCAGACCTAAGGGCAACGACAATTTGAACCGCATTTTACCATTGAAACTCACGGGGTAGTCGAAGGAGTTTTCCACCAAGTGTTTTTCGTCAAACTCAGGAAACGGCTCGTGGCTAATGCCATTTTGGTTACCCAGTTTTTCCCACAACTCTTCGGCAATGTGGGGTGCGAATGGCGAAAGCAACACAGCCAATGGACTCAAAATTTCGCGGTGGTTGCACTTGAGTTCATTGAGTTGATTTACGCAAATCATAAAGGCGGAAACCGAAGTATTAAACGAAAAACTAACGATGTCTTCGTTGATTTTCTTTATGGTCTTGTGCAGCGCCTTTAGCATTTCGGGGGAGGGGGCAGTGTCCGTTACGGCAAAATTACCGCCGGGGTGATACAAGCGCCAGAACTTGCGCAAAAAGTTGTACACGCCACTGATGCCTTCGGTGCTCCAAGGCTTGTGTTGCTCTAATGGTCCCAAAAACATTTCATACATCCGCAGGGTGTCTGCACCATACTTTTCCACCACATCGTCTGGGTTTACCACGTTGAATTTTCCCTTCGACATTTTTTCTGCCTCGCGAACGCAATGGAAGGTGTCGCCTGCTTGCAAAAATTCATAATCAGCAAATTCTTCACGCCAATTTTTCACGGCTTCAGTATCAACTGCTGTATCTTTAACAAAATCAATATCAATGTGTAGCAAAGAGGTGTCATATTGATGGGCCAATTCGGCAGACACAAATTTTTTCTCGTCTTTAATACGGTGAATAAGTGCACTCACTCCGCCAATCATGCCTTGGTTGATGAGTTTTTTGAACGGCTCTTCCACGCTGACCCAACCGCGGTCGAACAGCACTTTTTGCCAAAAGCGGGCGTAAAGCAGGTGCCCCGTAGCATGTTCAGACCCGCCGATATAGAGATCTACTTGTTGCCAATATTTTTCAATATTGTCTCCAACAAAGAGTTGGCTATTGTGTGGGTCCATGTAGCGCAAGAAGTACCAACTACTGCCTGCCCAACCGGGCATAGTGGTGGTTTCTAGGGGGTGAAAACCAGGTTGTTCGTTGCCGATTTCACCAGTTTCGGGGTTGTAGTGCCATTTTTCGGCTCGTGCCAATGGCGGCTCTCCCGCTGCGGTGGGCAAGTAAGCACTTACTTCGGGTAGTGTCAAGGGCAGGTGCTCGGTGCGCATCACGTGCGGCACACCTTCTATATAGTAAACGGGAATGGGCTCTCCCCAGTAGCGCTGTCTGCCAAAAATGGCGTCGCGAATGCGGTAATTGATGCGGCCTTGGCCTTGCGCCTTTTCTTCTAACGCCGCTATTATTTTTTGTTGGGCTGCTTTTACCGAAAGTCCATTTAGAAAATCGGAGTTGATGAGTGTGCCTTCTTTTTCGGTGTAAGCTTCTTGACTAATATCGCCGCCGGCAACCACTTCGATTATCGGTAGGTCAAAGTGTTTTGCGAAAGCGTAATCTCTACTGTCGTGGGCAGGAACAGCCATAACAGCGCCTGTGCCGTATCCGGCTAATACGTAGTCACTGATCCAAATCGGCATTTGCTCGCCTGTGAAGGGGTGGATAGCGTAGCTGCCTGTAAAACACCCACTGATGGTTTTCGCATCGGCCATCCTTTCGCGCTCAGAACGCATAGCCGCCGCTTTTTGGTAAGCAGCAATAGCATCAGCTTGCTCGGTAGTGGTAAAGGCCGTAACGTATTCATGCTCGGGAGCAATGACTAAAAAAGTGGAACCAAAGATTGTATCTGGACGTGTTGTAAACACCTCAATGGACAAGTCGTTGTGTTCGGTGGCAAACGTTACTGCGGCTCCTTCTGATCGGCCAATCCAGTTGCGCTGAGATTCTTTTAAGCTCTCGGTCCAATCGATTTGGTCTAGTCCATCTAACAGGCGTTGTGCATACGCGGCAATGCGCAAGCTCCACTGCAACATGCGTTTTTGCTCTACGGGATGTCCGCCGCGCTCGCTGCGCCCGTCTTTGACTTCATCATTGGCCAACACCGTACCCAAGGCAGGGCACCAATTCACCATACTCTCGCTGAGGTAAGCGAGCCGATAGTTCAACAACACAGCGCTTTTTTTGGCAGCGTTGAATTGTTGCCAATCGCCGGCAGTAAAATTCAATTCCTCAGAACAGCTCGCCTCGATGTCCGAAGTACCGCTGTTTTCGAAATGTGCTATCAACTCGGTAATGGGACGCGCTTTTTGCTGCGCTACATCGTACCAAGAGTCAAAGAGCTGTATGAATATCCATTGCGTCCACTTGTAGTAATCGGGTTCGCAGGTTCGAACTTCGCGGCTCCAATCGAAGCTAAAACCCAACTGATCGAGTTGTGCGCGGTAGCGTTTGATGTTGGCTTTTGTGGTAATGTCGGGGTGTTGCCCGGTTTGAATGGCGTATTGTTCAGCAGGCAGACCAAAAGCGTCGTAGCCCATTGGGTGCAACACATTAAACCCTTTGTGGCGTTTGTAGCGGGCGTAGATATCGGAAGCAATATACCCAAGCGGATGCCCCACGTGAAGGCCTGCTCCAGAAGGATATGGGAACATATCTAAAACGTAGCATTTCTCTTTTTCAGAGGTGTTGCTCGCAGCAAAAGTTTTCCGGTTACTCCAGTACTGTTGCCACTTTTTTTCTATCGCTTTGAAATTGTATTCCATACCTAAAATTTTGGGCTGCAAATTTAGGGAAGTCAATTGGGTTTTTCTAGCCGCCGAGGGTTTTCTACAAGCAAACTTTTCTACAGGTTTACAACGGGTACTTTTGGGAGGGGCATCTAGACTTTTTCAATAAAAGAAAAGGGGCGGTTTTGGCTTGTTGTCATCATTTTTTTTTGCGATTTTCGCCATTCACTTACAGCTATGGGTTTTTACATTCGAAGAGGAAAAAATATTGGACCACTGCGCCTAAATCTTTCAAAAAGCGGCTTGGGGTTGTCTTTTGGTGTAACTGGTGCACGAATAGGGGTGAATGCCCGTGGCAAAGCTTATGTACATGGCGGACGCGGTGGATTGTATTACCGAAAACAACTTGGTGGTGCCGCAGGCAACCGCGGTACTACACGACCTCTTGAGGACACCGTAACGCTATTTATAGATACAGGCGTTACCACTCCTGACGATACACAACCAACGCAATCACTACCCCCTTCAGCGGAAAAAGTTCCCAAAATGCGAGCTATTGGTGTGAAGTGGTTGGTGATTCTTGGGGTCGTATTTTTGAGTACGAGTGTAGCAGCCTTTGCAGACGGCGAGTTAGGTGTTGGGATAGTTACGGCTTTGATTGTGTTGGGGGTGTTGGTCCTTTGGGGCAAGCAGCAGCGCCGGCAACAGCAATTGTACGACACTGTTGACTTGTTGCGATCCCGATACGGTAGTGATTTTTCGTTGGAAGCCTACCGCGCTGTGGTGCCGGAAAAAATGCAGCAGCGCTTGTTGCCCTTTATCTTTCAAGATTGGTGTAGTTTTCAAATAGAAAACCAGGTACCTAAGGCTACGGAAGCATTTATGGCAGCGTATCCCAAAATCCAACGCGAACTGAAAGACATACAAATGTATTTGTTAGACGAGTTGGTAGAAGCGGCACTGTTAGACCATGAATTAACACCAGAAGAAGAGCAAAGCATTCAAGAATTTAAGACCGCATGGGTGCTTCCAGATGCGTTTATACAAGCCCTAGCCGATCGGTTGTCTTTTTACCGGCGCTTGCGCGAATGGGTGGCGACCTTGCGAACAGCATCTTCGCAACCCCTCGCGTTTGAGGCTGCGGGCAAGTTGTTGAAGGAGCGTGTGTTGAATCGCTACCAACGAGACCGTGTCCCCTACCGTGAAGTGGGTTATGCGGTGGACGTTGAAGGGATATTTTTTATGAATAATACAACATTTGGATTGCGCCAACCCAGCAGTACAACGCGCACGTATCGCATTTCAGATATTCAAGATGTGATGTACATGCCCCATCGCGGTGTGTTGGAATTGACATTAAAGGGTCGGAAGAGCCAACTCATTGTCGCTACAAACAACAACTTCCAGTTGGTCGCTCTCCTTGCGAATATGGCAAACCAAACGACGTAAGCAAGACCTTACAGTTAGCCGGAAAACAAAGGGCTGAGGTATGTCTTTGTTCAACGTCGCGACTCGCCTCTCAAAAACGCGTTTTGCGCCAAAAGTTATTAACAACTCGTGTGGATTTCTTTTTGTCTTTTTCGAAAAGTTTGGCAAGCGAAAACGCGAAGTCAAGTGGGTAGGGCATTTGCGTTTTTTAATAATCACCTTTGTGTTGAAAACTCCTTGAAATTGTGAAAAAGTGCTCCTTGGTAAAACACCCAACAAAGGCTTAGCTTTGTAAAGTTCGCTTTTCGGCAAAACGTTAAGGATGTGTTAAGGTTAAGTGTAAATCACTGTAAGTAAATACATTAGAACTTAGTAAAACAAGGATGTCCTTGATTGTTAGCGTGTCCATTTTTTTGGAATCACCGTTTTAAGAAACGAACAACCCGAGCCCTTGTACCGTTGAACAACACACTATTTGAACAATAAAACAACAACAGATATGAGCACAGCAGTTGAAGAGCCTATTTTGAAAGAAAACAAAGACCGTTTTGTCCTTTTCCCCATCAAGCATCACGACATTTGGAAGTGGTATAAAAAATCAGAAGCGAGTTTTTGGACTGCCGAAGAAATAGACCTCCAACAAGACATCACCGACTGGAACAACAAGCTCACAGACGATGAGCGTTACTTCATCAAGCACATTTTGGCGTTTTTTGCGGCAAGTGACGGTATTGTCAATGAAAATTTGGCGGAGAACTTTATCAATGAAGTGCAGTACACCGAGGCCAAGTTTTTTTACGGCTTTCAGATTATGATGGAGAACATCCACTCCGAGACGTATTCGCTGTTGATAGACACCTACGTAAAGGACCCACAAGAGCGCCACGATTTGTTTCATGCGATCGAAAAATTTGAGGCGATTAAGAAAAAAGCCGATTGGGCCTTGCGTTGGATAGAGAGCCCAAGCTTTGGTGAGCGTTTGGTTGCCTTTGCGGCTGTTGAGGGCATCTTTTTCTCAGGTGCATTTTGCTCATTGTTCTGGTTGAAAAAACGCGGCCTCATGCCCGGCTTGACCTTCTCCAACGAGTTGATCTCGCGAGACGAAGGCATGCATTGCGATTTTGCGTGTCACTTGCACAACAACCATTTGATCCACAAAGTACCCAAAGAACGCATTGTGGAAATCATAACCAATGCATTGGACATTGAAAGAGAATTCATCACCGAATCATTGCCTGTAGCCCTGATTGGGATGAACTCTAAATTGATGGTCGAGTACCTCGAGTTTGTTGCCGATCGGTTGTTGCGCGAGTTGGGTTGTGAAAATGTGTACAACAGCAAAAACCCATTCGACTTTATGGAGATGATTTCGCTAGAAGGCAAAACCAACTTCTTTGAAAAACGAGTGGCCGAGTACCAAAAATCAGGCGTCAACCAAGACGAGAAAGAAGAAAAATTGAGTCAAGATGCCTTTGGTGGCAATTTTGATTTTTAATAAAAGCACACCACCAAAACAACACAATTATGTACGTATTAAAAAGAGACGGTCGCAGAGAGGCTGTCAAGTTTGACAAAATCACCGCGCGGGTGCAAAAGCTGTGCTACGGATTAAACGATCTCGTCGATTCTGTTGAGGTAGCGATGAAAGTCATCAACGGTATTTACGATGGCGTTTCTACCTCAGAACTCGATAGTTTGGCTGCTGAGGTAGCGGCTTCTTTAACCGTTCGCCACCCCGACTATGCGCAGTTGGCCGCTCGAATCGCTGTGAGCAACTTGCACAAAAACACGGAGAAGTCATTCTCTGAAACCATGCGCAATTTGTACAACTACATCAATCCAAAAACCAACGAAACAGCGCCCCTCATCGCTGATGACGTGATGGAAGTGATTGAAAAACACGCCGAATTGCTGGACTCGACGCTCATTTACGATCGCGATTTTGGGTACGATTACTTCGGATTCAAAACCCTTGAGCGCTCGTACCTGTTGCGTTTGAACGGCAAAATTGCTGAGCGTCCGCAGCACATGATTATGCGTGTGGCTATTGGTATTCACAAAGACAATATTCAAGATGCGATTGAAACGTACGACTTGATGTCGAAGAAGTTTTTCACGCATGCAACGCCAACCCTTTTCAACGCCGGCACGCCCAAACCGCAGATGTCTTCGTGTTTCCTCATCGCCACAAAAGACGACAGCATCGACGGCATTTACGACACCTTGAAAAACTGCGCACAGATTTCACAGTCCGCTGGCGGTATTGGCTTGAGCATTCACAACGTGCGCGCCACGGGTAGTTACATCCGCGGCACCAACGGAACGAGCAACGGCATTGTGCCCATGTTGCGCGTGTTTAACGACACAGCCCGTTACGTAGATCAAGGCGGCGGAAAACGCAAAGGTTCTTTTGCTATTTATGTGGAGCCATGGCACGCCGACATCTTCGATTTCTTGGATTTAAAAAAGAACCACGGAAAAGAAGAATTGCGTGCGCGTGACTTGTTTTATGCCTTGTGGATCCCCGACTTGTTTATGAAGCGCGTGGAAGAAGACAGTACGTGGACCTTGATGTGCCCCAACGAGTGTCCGGGTTTGTATGACAGCTATGGTGCTGATTTCGAAGCCATGTATACCGCCTACGAAGCAGCTGGCAAAGGTCGCAAAACCATCAAAGCCCGCGATTTGTGGTCAAAGGTGTTGGAGTCGCAAATTGAGACAGGTACCCCATACATGCTGTACAAAGACGCCGCCAATGAAAAGAGCAACCAAAAGAACTTGGGTACCATTCGCAGCTCCAACTTGTGCACCGAGATTATGGAGTACTCGTCAGACGACGAAACAGCAGTATGTAACCTAGCTTCCATAGCCCTGCCGATGTACATCACAGAAGATGGCGCCTTTGATCACCAATTGCTTTATGAGGTAACGTACAAAGTGACGAAAAACCTCAACCGCATCATCGATCGGAATTACTACCCCATCCGCGAGGCGCGCAACAGCAACATGCGTCACCGCCCTATTGGGTTGGGCGTACAAGGGTTGGCCGATGCTTTTATCAAATTGCGTTTGCCCTTTACCTCGCCAGAGGCCAGGCAATTGAACAAAGACATTTTTGAAACGATTTATTACGCCGCCATGGTGGCTTCCAAAGACGAAGCCATTCAAGACGGTGCCTATGAAACGTTTAAAGGGTCTCCATTGTCAGAAGGAAAATTCCAATTTGATTTGTGGAACGTAGAGGCCAAATCGCTCAGCGGACGCTGGGATTGGGAAAGCCTGCGCAAAGAAGTGGTGAAACACGGCGTTCGGAACAGCTTGTTGTTGGCGCCCATGCCCACCGCCAGTACCTCGCAAATATTGGGCAACAACGAGTGTTTTGAGCCGTACACCTCCAACATTTACACCCGTCGCGTATTGAGTGGCGAGTTTGTGGTAGTGAACAAGCATTTGTTGATTGACTTGGTGAATTTAGGCTTGTGGAATGAGGAGGTGAAGAACCAAATGATTTCAGACAACGGGAGTATCCAGAACATCGCCGTGATTCCAGACAACATCAAAGAGTTGTACAAAACAGTTTGGGAAATGAGCATGCGCGACATCCTCGACATGGCCGCCGACCGCGGTATTTTCATCGATCAATCACAGTCGTTGAATCTTTTTGTAGAGGCGCCTAACATGGCCAAATTGACCGCTATGCACTTCTACGGATGGAAGAAAGGGCTGAAGACCGGCATGTATTACTTGCGCACTAAGGCAGCAGCCAGCGCCATTAAGTTTACGGTAACCAAGCAAGCGCAAGCCCAAACGGTACCCGTGACGGCAAGCGCACA
>JAIULY010000097.1 GCA_022565875.1 Schleiferiaceae bacterium
AGTTGCTGATTCAATACACTTAATTCCAATGCATTAATTTTATGGTTAAGCATATACCCCTTGTTCTTTTCATTTAAACTCTTTCTTTTTGCATCTAGGCGCATAAATAACAGTACCGTGACTAACAAAAACGTTATTGCAACAAGGAGAAAAAACAAAAGCCGTTTCTTGTTGCCTTCACTAGCAATAAGTTTTTCTTGATTACTAATGATCAACTCCTTCTCTTTCGTCCGGAACTCTTTCTCAAGCTTAAGAAGTATGTTGTTTTTTTGTTGATCTTGAAGGGTTTTCAAATTATTTAAATACTCATCAAAATAAGTGTCGGCATCGTCATTGTCTTCTTGAAGGAATAACAGCTTAAAAAAAAGATGATACGCTTGATTTATGTTAATCAGCTCATTGGTATTGTCAAACGATTCAATTGCCTTTTTCACACAAATAAACGCCTCAGGGTAAGCATGCATCTTGAAGCTAATTTGCGCAAGGATCAAGTAATCTTCTCCTAGTTTCGAGGGATTACTGACCGAATCGATGGCTATACTCTCTTTTATATATTCTTTTGCCTCTAAAAACTTGTCATTTTTCAAAGAAAACTCGGCTTTTATAAAAGACAAATCCGAACGTTCAAAGTCATAAACAACAAAACTAGCCGCTTTGTCAGCACACAATAAAAACAGATCCCACTCGCCCTGTTCGAGTAAAATTTCACAATGATTTAAGTATGCCCCAAACAAATAGGGGTTCAATTCATTTCGCTCAAACCAATAAATAGCTTTTTCTGACAGACCTAGGGCTAAGTCAAAAACACCTTGGTACAGATAGATTTTAGATAAATTATACCAGACAACGCCTCGCTCTAAAACATGCGCTTGGTTCAACCGTTTTTCTGCATCTCTAAAAATACTAATGCCTTCATCAAATTTTTCATTTTGCAATAAAGCAGAACCTAAATTGATTGTGTATTTCAGTATATTTGAACTATCTCTTGTTTGATGCGCTACTTCAAGTGCTAGTCTTGTGTAAACCTCACTATCTTCAAACTTACCTAAATAATTATTTACTTGCGCGTACAACCCGTAAGCTTTCAACAGTGATTCTGCATGCTGATGCGTAACAAAGGTGTTAATGCAGGTATCTAAATGAAGTAATGCTTTCCTATATTCCTGGTTGTAGGTATACTTGACGGCTTGTAAGAGCTCAAAATTTCGTTGCATTAATTCATCGTCTATGTGAACCTTTGAAACTTCATTATAAAAACTCATAGAATCTAAATCCTTGGAGTAAAAACCCCATGCTTTCTCATTGTAATACCAAAATGAACTGTTGAGCTTTTCAAAATCATCATGAACAACTTTGTCGTTTTTTGGCAAACAATTAGCTGCAAGGCAGAAACTAAAGCAATAAATTAAAAATTTAATTCTCATACATTGGTTTGGAAGGCGGTGCAAATAACTTTTAAGTATTGCGATAATCATTTTATCGAAGGAACAGCGACAAAAATAATAAAATACTTTTACGACAGTCATACATGAAATGAACTTACGTAAGAAAAAAGCACACGGCGCTAAATTAGTGTCTTGATTCAAAAAACTATTGCAAAATATAATTCAATCAAGCTCAGATAAACAACTAAAATTGGTCAATAAGATCTAATCAGATTACTCCCCCCCCCCAAAAAAACCCACATTCCTTAACAATAAAGAAACACAAGGGTTGAATTGCCTTAACGCAACCTGGTGGGATTTGTCGCATTTTCGCATGCGATAAAAACGCAGGGAATCCGTTACCTTTGACCTTTCGAAAAAACGGGATTTCTTTCCGCATTACAAGCAAACCCTTAACAACAGGCACATCATGCAAGCATCGGAATTCAAAGTATTACTGGTAGACGACGAAGAAGACATTATTGAATTTGTGAGCTACAATTTGCGCAAAGAAGGATACACGGTCTTTAGCGCATCGAATGGCGAAACTGCTGTTGAAATTGCTGTGAAAGAACGCCCTCACCTTATCTTACTCGATGTGATGATGCCGGGAATGGATGGTATTGAAACGTGTGATGCCATTCGCAAAAAACTCGAAACCCAACACACGCTTGTGGCCTTCTTAACGGCTCGTGGCGAGGACTATTCGCAAGTGGCCGGCTTTGAAGTGGGCGCTGATGATTATATCACCAAACCCATCAAACCCAAAGTATTGGTCAGTCGGGTGAAAGCACTACTGCGACGTACAGGCGCAGAAGGTGCTGTGTCGGAAAAAGCTACGTTGGATTTTGGCGATTTGGTTATTAATTTTGATAGTTATCAAGTCACGCTCAACGACAAAAAATTGGAACTCCCTCGCAAAGAGTTTGAACTCCTTGGTTTCTTGGCCAATAAACCCAATAAAGTATTTACGCGCGACGAAATTTTGGATGCCATTTGGGGCACCGATGTGATTGTTGGTGGAAGAACCATCGACGTACACATTCGCAAACTCCGTGAAAAAATTGGCGACGACCGCATCAAAACGATCAAAGGGGTAGGTTATAAATTTGAGCGGTAAATCACTTACCTTACACAGCACTTCGCTACAACGCACCAAAGTATGAAACTCGAGCGTCCTGAAATCATCAGCACTATTGTTGCGGTAACTACAGCTGTAGCCACTGTCGCCTTGGTGTATTGGTCGCACTCGAATGCGTTGTCTTTGCCTATCTCCGCAATTTTTGTGGGCTTGCTCATCGGCATTTTGGTGTACGGATTGGGGTTGTTTTTAATGAATGAATTCATCTACGAAAAAGTGAAAATCATTTATAAAAACATCCACGAACTAAAACTGAAAAATGAAGAAGAGGAAGACCAAGTAGCGAGTTTGTCGAGCTTTGAAATGGTAGAACGCGATGTGGCCGATTGGGCTGAGGAACGCAAAAATGAAATCCGCGAATTGAAAGAGCGCGAATCGTTTCGGAGGGAGTTTATCGGCAATGTGTCGCATGAATTGAAAACACCCATTTTTAATATCCAAGGCTACATACTCACGCTACTAGACGGCGCCATTGAAGAGCCCGAAATCAATGTAAAATACTTGCAACGCGCCAACAAAAGCGTGGAGCGCATGATTGCCTTGGTGCAAGATATGGACGCCATTAACAAACTAGAGAGCGGTATTTTAGATCTGGAACTGAAGAACTTCGACATTGCGGCAATGGTTCGCGATGTCTTTGAAATGCTTGAAAGCAATGCAAAAGAAAAACGCGTGCAACTCGATTTGTACCGCGAATTTGAGCGCCCTGTAAAAGTCTATGCCGACCCTTATAAAATTGAGCAAGTACTGCTCAATTTGGTTACCAACGCCATTCGCTACAGCAAAGAAAAAGGCAGAGTTGAAATTCGTTTTTTCGACATGGACGACAAAGTATTGGTGGAGGTCACCGATAACGGCTTAGGGATTCCAGAAAAAGATTTGTCGCGGATTTTTGAGCGTTTTTACCGGGTGGATAAAAGCCGCACCCGAGAAGCCGGCGGCAGTGGGTTGGGTCTCGCCATTGTAAAGCATATTTTAGACGTTCACAAGCAAACCATCAACGTGCGCTCTACCGTTGGCGTAGGATCTACTTTTTCGTTTACGCTGCAAAAGGGCAAGTAAAATAACGAATGGCGCCCTACTTGCAGCTTCGACCTCAGCCGAAAGCAATATGAAAGTAAAGCAATTTTACTTGTGACGCCACAACATGCATAACAAATACTTAAGCAGAAAAAACGACCTTTGCAAAAACAAACAATGGAAAACTTTGATGAATATTTAAGGCAGGGCGAACCAAACAAAGTGAGTAAGGCAACCGCTTGGAAAACAGCTATCGGCTTACAACAAGTAGACGGATTAAAACCATCTGAATATTTGATTGAGACCGCCAAACAAAACATTGAAGGCAACATATCTATTGACGAGGTTAAGCAACGCATAGAAAACTACTATAAGCAACATTCTCCCAAAACAAATGAAGACCGCACCGAAGAAGCTGATAAGGTTTCTGCAAGAATTGCTGAACTGTTGAGTGAGCAAACCTTTACCTTTTCCCCCGCCGCCTATTTATCTATTCACCGAAGGTTGTTCTTGAATATTTATGAATTTGCAGGTAAAATTCGTGAGTACAACATCACTAAAAAAGAATGGGTGTTGGATGGTGAAACTGTCCTTTATGGTAGTGCTGACAGTTTGCAAGAAACACTGGAATATGATTTTGAGCAAGAGAAAAAGTTCCGCTATAGAGGATTAAGTGAAAAAGAAATTATAAAACACATAGCCAACTTTATTTCTAACTTGTGGCAAATCCATGTTTTTGGTGAAGGCAATACCCGAACAACTGCAGTTTTCCTCATTCAATATTTGCGAAAATTAGGGTTCAAAAATGTAAATAATGAACTGTTTGCCAACCACTCTTTGTATTTCCGAAATGCATTGGTGAGAGCCAATTACGAAGATTTATCCAAAGGCATCTATAGAACAGAGAAATATCTGACAGCCTTTCTTTCAAACTTATTGCTCAAAGAAAACCATTTGCTTAAAAACCGTGATTTACACATCCTTGCTGACACGGCACCCCCTCTATTTGAAACGGCAAATGAGGCGGTGTTTTTGTTGATGAAACAAAACAATAAAATAACAGCCGATGCAATTAGCAAACAACTGAAAATAAGTTTAAGTACGGTAAGACGAAAAATAAAAGAACTTAAAACCAATCAGGAAATAGAACGCGTAGGCAACAACAAAACAGGACATTGGAGAGTAAAAGAGGCCTAAAAACACAACTCATCCCTATCAACTGCTTGAGGATTCAAATAGTTTCATTTCCAAAGCACAAGCCCCATTTCTCATAGCATACCGGTCTCTCTTTGTTTTTCAATGGCAGGCTCACCCTTCTGTGTTCCTACTGTATGGATGCTAATTCTCTAGTACCTAACAGATATTTACTAAAAAAGCCGGCTCAATCATTTGATGAGCGCGACTTTTGTCGTCAGTATGTCGAATGATGGCAACTTATTGTTTCGTCATTTTTACGCGGTAGGTCTCGCCATTAACATCAAAAACAACAACATAAACGCCGGGTTGCAGCTGCGTTAACCCCGATACGACTAGTTGCTCACCGTTGTGCTGTGCCACTTTTTCAAGGGCTAAGCGACCGTCTATTTGGTAAAATGCCATGGTTACAGGTTGCGATACGGTTTCCGTTAGCTCAACCGTGAAGGCATCAGCTACGGGGTTGGGGAAGAGCCGTAAATCGGAGGGCTTGGAAAATGCCGTGGTGCTCAAACCGCTGGCGCCATACACCCGTACGTAATCAATTTCCATCGCGCTTTCGGTAAAGCTACCGGCAATAGAAGGTTCTATAGCAATGTTCAACAATAAATATTGTTCGCCGGTAAAGGGCCATGTATCCGCGTCTTTTATGGGCGGATTGTAAACATAATGCACAACACCATCCACACTAAAGACCATTCGAGTAGCGTCCCAAACCAATTCGTAAACGTGAAAATCTGTGGACACGGTAGGAATCGTTTGTCCGCCGTGATTTACCGTATTCCCAAAGCTGGACGGGGTATGCATAGCGCTTTGGACAAAGTTTTGGTTGGTGCCCCAATGCTCCATGATATCAATTTCACCACACGCAGGCCAAAACACTTGTCCATACCCTTGAATATCCCAATATCCTCCGGGTTCGATGATGTTCTTACCCAACGTCCAAATGGCAGGCCATGTGCCTACGCCTGTGGGCAATTTGGCTCGCACTTCAACACGGCCTTCTTGGAATGTGAATTTTGAGTTCAAGCGTGCGGAGGTGAACTGCTTGGTCACCCCTTGGTCGGTAAAGGTTTCGCGCTTGGCCACAATGCGCAATTTGCCGTCCACAACCTCAGCGTTGTCGGTGCGGTCGGTATAGTGTTGAATTTCGCCGTTGAACCAGCTGTTGCCATTCGGCAATTGTGTCTGATGAAACCACTTAGACGTATCAACAGGCCCATCCACATCAAATTCATCCGCCCAAAGCAATACTGGGAAATCCGGCGCCGTCCAAATTGTACCATCGTATTCAAAATCATCGATGTAGGCTAGTACGTGATCGGTATTGTTCTCACCATTCACTTGGATAACCACTCGGTTGAAATCTGTTCGCGTGATGGGCGGAGGAGATCCGGGGTTTAAGTTGTTGTAAGGGTCTGTGGCAAAATTGAAAGTGATTGTTTGCCATTGATCTAAAACGATGGGTTTAATAATTTCTGTTTGCGTATCCCAAGGCTGAAAAGCGGTACCATCTTGTAACTTCAAAGACACCTGATTGGGTTGGTTGCCTGTGAGCCCACTGGTTGGTACATAAATTTTCAACGAAAATGTGTGATTTGTGGCTAATTCAAAAGGGAAGTCAACATTAAAAAACACATTTGCAAACTGCCCACCAACATCGTGGTAGGTCATTACCGTGGCCGAGCTATTGGCCGCGTTTGAAAAAGGATTGGGCGTGTTCACATCAATGGTACATTGATCGGGTTGCCAAGTGATGGTTCCTGAACCTTCAAAATCGTCAAAAACGAGGGCTTGTGCAAATCCATTGCTTATCGCAACGGTTAAAAAAACTAGGGAGAGAAAAATTCTATTCAAAACGTAAATCTTTAGCTTTCAAAGATAATGAAATTATTTTGCCCCAATAAAAAACGCACAAAAAAAATTTGTGCGTTTTTCTTGGCGATCAGAAATAAAATTATTCTTTGATGAGCAGCGGTGTGGAACCATCTGTTAGAATCACTTTGGTATTGGGCGATTGACTCAAATCTTTGAACGCTTCTATGGATTTGTATTTGATGATGGCGGGGGTCAATCCTTCCGCAATGATTTGGTTGGCTTCTTTGATACCCTCCGCTTCAATTCTCCGACGCTCGGCTTCTTGTTTTTCACGGGTAAGCACAAACTCCATGCGTTGCGACTCTTGTTCAGCTTCCAATTTTTCTTCAATAGCTCGAGCTAATCCATTGGGAAGCACAATACTCTTCATCAATACGGCATCGATGATGATGCCACGCTCTTCTAAAAGCACTGTCATTCGGTCTTTAATGGCCTCTTCTATTTCTAAGCGATTGCCCGTATGCATGTCTTTAGCTAAATACTTTGCCGTAATGTCCGCCGCCGCTGCACGAAAGACGGGAAGTATCACAACTTGCTCGTAATTCCTTCCGATGTTTTCCACTATGGAGGTGGCTTGCTTGCCATCTATGCGATAAAGAATGGAAATGTCGGCATTCACATTGACGCCTTCTTTGGAGGGCAAATTGAGGTTGACTTCCAAATTGACCGTTCTTGTGGGCATGGGTATGATTACTTGGAAAAACGGAACGAATAATTTTGGCCCAGGACCTAGCGGTTTTTCTTTGATAATTCCGGTGGTTCGCTTTACGCCAACCGTCCCTTGACGCACTACCATGCAGCTGCTTGTGATAAAAACAAGGGCCAAAGCCGCTGCGAGGGGTCTCATATACTGTTTCATAATCCTGTGTTTTTGTTTCATTATAAGAACGAAAAACCGTTCCAAAAGATCGAAAAATCCAAAATTTCGAAAATTATTTTTGTAATTTATTTTTTACGGAAATTTTACATATTTTTGGCGTGTGAAAAAATACTTTTGGCTTTTGGCCAAATGGTCTAATGCACATTGTAACTTTGTAACCAATTAATAAAAACGACATGAGTTCAGATAAAGACGCCAAGTTGAAAGCCCTCAAATTGACCATGGATAAAATGGACAAGGCTTATGGCAAAGGAGCCGTAATGAGAATGGGCGACAACGCCGTAGAAGAAGTGGAAGTAATCAGCAGTGGATCCATTGGCCTTGATGTGGCCTTGGGAATTGCCGGTTACCCCAAAGGAAGAGTGATTGAAATTTACGGTCCTGAATCATCAGGGAAAACAACATTGACTTTACACGCCATCGCCGAAGCACAAAAAGCAGGCGGTATCGCTGCTTTTATTGACGCTGAGCACGCATTCGACAGAACGTATGCACAAAAATTGGGCATCGACACCGAGGAGCTCATCATTTCTCAGCCGGATAACGGAGAACAAGCCTTAGAAATCGCCGACAACCTCATCCGTTCAGGTGCAATTGACATTATTGTGATTGACTCGGTGGCCGCATTGACACCCAAAAGTGAAATTGAAGGTGAAATGGGCGACAGTAAAATGGGGCTACATGCCCGACTGATGTCTCAAGCTTTGCGAAAGTTGACCGGTACCATTTCTAAAACCAAGTGTGTTTGTATCTTCATCAACCAATTGCGCGAAAAAATCGGTGTGATGTTTGGCAACCCTGAAACGACTACGGGTGGTAATGCATTGAAGTTTTATGCCAGTGTGCGCCTCGATATTCGTCGCACCTCTCAAATTAAAGACGGCGACCAAGTAGCGGGCAACCGGGTGCGTGTAAAAGTGGTGAAAAACAAAGTAGCTCCGCCTTTCCGCCAAGCCGAATTTGACATTATGTACGGTGAAGGCATCTCAAAAGTAGGCGAACTCATTGACCTTGGTGTGGAACATGAAATCGTGAAAAAAGCGGGGTCTTGGTTCAGCTATGGCGAAACGCGCTTGGGACAAGGCCGCGACGCGGTGAAACAATTACTCCGCGACAATCCTGAGTTGAGCGAGGAAATTGAAACCAAAATCTTTGAGAAACTAAAAGTTGATTAACCCAACTTGATTTCTATAAAAAAAGCCGACGGCGTATCCGTCGGCTTTTTTGTTTTTAGGCCTTTCGCGTAAAAATTACCGCTGCGCCTGCATCTAATTTTCCTTGTGTCACATCGCCATAGTATAACACATCAGTAGGCAGTATGCCATAAGCTTCCGGAGCCCATTCTATAGCCATTGCCCCGAAGTTGAGCACCACCACAACAGTCGATTCGTCTTTTGTACGCGCATAAGCGTACACGTTGGTGGCGTCATCTACACCAAGCAATTCAAAGGCGCCGCCCCAAGTCCCATTGGCTAAGGCGGGGTGTGTCGTTTTCAGGTGCAACATGTCGCGGTAAAACGCTTCATAAGGCAACGTATCCCAAGAAATGGTGTCTTTGTCAAAAAAGCGCAATCGTTTGTTGAGCCCCGCTTCTTGTCCGCTATAAATTAAAGGTATTGTACGTGTCCAGGTAGCAGCAAGCACAAAATAGGCTTTATGTGCATCGCCCATACGTTCAAACTCGGTACCGTTCCAGCTATTTTCGTCGTGGTTGCTGGTAAAGGCCATTTTTACAATGTCGTTGCCGTAGAGCGAATCTAGGCGGCTGCGATAGTCTTCGAATGCAGAAACAGGCTTTTCGCCAGCAGCTACATGATTCATGATGTGATGTAAATCCCAAGCATAATCGGCGTGAAAAGCACGCTCGAGCAATTGATGCTCCGGATGATCTGCTTCGGCCAACATGAAAATATCTGGTTTGGCATTTTCCAACGCTACAATTGCCGTTTCCCAAAAATCTGTTGGCACCTCAAAAGCTACATCACAGCGAAAGCCATCCACTCCCACCTCATTTACCCAAAACAGCATGTCGTCAATCATCGCTTGACGCATGTCGCTATTGTCGTAGTTCAAGTCTGCAACATCAGACCAATCGGGATTTGGCGCGAGGATATTGCCCAAACTGTCTTGCACATACCACTCTGGATGGCGCTTTGCCCAAACATGATCAAACGAAGTGTGGTTGGCCACCCAATCCAAAATCACATACATATCCAACGCCTTAGCCTCGGCAATCAAGGCTTTGAAATCGTCTAGCGTACCAAATTCTGGGTTTACCGTTGTGTAATTTTGAATGGAATAATAACTGCCCAACGGTCCTTTGCGATTTTCTACGCCAATGGGTTGGATGGGCATAAACCACAAAATTTTCACCCCCATATCTGCCAATCGGGGCATGTGTTCGCGGAAGGCGTTGATGGTGCCTTCTTCGGTATATTGTCGAATGTTTACTTCGTACAAATTCGCGTGTTTGATCCACTCAGGCATACGGCTTTCTTCTGGTGTTGCTTCCTTTTCGGCAATGGGTGTTTCCACTTGGCCGCAAGCTAATAGCAACCCTGCTGCTACAGCTGATATTAATTGCTTTGTTTTCATGGTTACTCCTTTTAATCTTGCTATTTTTATATGGGCCAACCTGAATTAGCCGCGTTCTTCATTTATTCCCAACCACTTCTTTTACTATCAGCACACTGTAGGGTTTGGTGGTGTAGCTTTGTTTTGTGGTTGTGTTTTTCTTTTTGGAAACGTTGGAGGCGAATAGTACCTCGCCTGCGGTCGGGATCTTGGTTTTGGCTTTGGCTACATGCAGATAAATCACGATAGTCTCGTTGAAATAGTGACGAGAGATTTTCAGTGTTTTTCCTTTATTTAAGGTTTCTGTTGTTGTGGTTCCGTAAATGAGTGCGGCTTCTTTTGTGCGCAATTGCAGCAGTTCTTGCACCGCGCTTAACAACAGTGCTTCATTTTCAGTATGGCCATCAAAGCGCATCCAACGTC
>JAIULY010000098.1 GCA_022565875.1 Schleiferiaceae bacterium
TGGCCTGAAAGCGAGTGGGTGTTTTTTATAGAAAATTTAGAAACCAGAGATTGGCACGATTTATCTACCAGCTTAGCCTTTCAATCAACCGGAGGGCAAATCCACTTCCGTTTACACCTGTTTAGTAGTGCCAACGACATTCCTATTCAACCCAATGAAAATGAAGCGTTGGCATGGTTTAATCGCGATGGGCACTTAGACATTCGGGTACATGCAAGTGAAACTATCACCTCCGTTACAGTGTACAACCTTGCCGGTCAGCAACTTTTCACTGCTAAAAACCTACAACACCACGAGGCTACTCTAGCCAGTGAACGCTTCACATCTGGCACTCAACTACTTCTCGTAGAGATTGTAACAGATAAAAAAGTGTATGTAAAACGCGTAGTGAAACGGTAATTCATTTCAAACCCGCAACACGGAAGGGCAAGTCGCCTTTCCCTGTTGTGGGATTTTCTCAGCAATCCGTGTTCCCTTTCAATTACGAGTGCGTTGGCTTATAAAATATCATTGTTTCCATAGCATCCATCAGTTCGTTAAATTTTCGATTTCTCAATTAAAAAACGCAAGCTTTTGAATTCATTCACTTTGATTTTCATTATAAATGCAATTGTACATATTGGCACGGATTCACTGGTCTCATTACACATGGGAAATTCACAAGATGAGGGGGACAAGTTGATTGCCAAGGAAAGAACCCCTACCTTTGCCCTATAAAAAGAAAAGTTACTATGCAAGTACTTGTTATTGAGGATGATGCAACTTTAAACAAAAACATTTGTACTTCGTTGCAAAGCGAAAACTATCAAACGACAGCTGCATTTGATGGACAAATTGCCCTTAGGCTACTTCAAAAGAATAGCTATCAAGCTGTGGTTTTAGATGTCAACTTACCTGGAATTAATGGCTTTGAAGTATGTAAGGCCTTACGGAAAATTAACAATAAAGTATTGGTTTTGCTGTTGACTTCCTTTAGCGAAATTGAAGATAAAGTAAAGGGTTTTGAATGTGGAGCAGATGACTATTTAACCAAGCCCTTTTTCATGCGTGAGCTTTTATTGCGTTTAGACGCACTGCGCCGACGGTCGCAAGTAGCTACAAACGTTATCTCTAACATCCTCTATGCTGGAGATTTAAAAATTGATCTAAAATTAAAAACTGTAATGCGAAATGATCAAGTTATCTCATTAACGCCTAGAGAGTTTCAAATACTAAAACACTTGTGCAGCACTCCTGGTGAAATTGTTTCCAAAGAAGCGTTGATTGAAACTATCTGGGGAAACTCCGTTGGTGGAAATACCAATACTATAGAAGTCTACATGAATTTTCTGCGAAACAAAGTGGACAAACCCTTTGGTAAAAAAAGCATAAAAACAAAAGTTGGGTATGGATACTATTTTGATTCCAGCTCCCATTAGAAAGATGAATAATCCATAACCAAACCATTAACCCCGCTAGAGCCCAAAATTAGTAAGCCGTTTGTTATGCATTATAACAAAGAAAAAAAACTTTGCAGATTCCACGTTAAGTAGGTGTACGCTAAAAACAAGCAGATAAGTGATAACTATTTGATTCAAAAAACACCTAGCGGACAAATGAACATCAAATAATTGTATTGACAAAAAAATCTAAATGAGAACAGATCATTTGGGTAAAGGAGGCAAAGATCACAAGTGGTTTCCTTTAGACAGATGAGATAAAAATTTTATACGGATGAAAACAAGAATACTCATTTTTAGATACTTTTCCACGCTTGCCATTTCCTTAATGGCCTCAGCTTTGCTATTACTATACATATTGTTCGCAGAATACAGGGAGGAAGAATTTCAACAACGACAAAAAGAAAAGGTGGAATACACCATAAAATTACTTACCCAATATGGCGATATCTCAAACCACTTGGCGGACATCATGGATCAACAGTCGATACATGATTTCTTTGATGAAAAAATGATGGTGTTTAACGAGATGGAGCAATTGATTTTTTCCAGTTTAGATGACTTAGAAATTGACCATATCGAAAGAATTCTAAACGAACTGAAAGAAGGCAAAAATTGGCACGAAAGTAAACAGGATCAATATGATGTCATTGGTATCAAAATTGAGTACTACGGGAAAAATTACTTTGCGATAAGTAAGGCGTATGATGAATTTGGCTTTTCCAAGCTGTACTTTCTCCGACTTGTTATTTTAGGATTATTCGTCTTATTTTCAGTCACTATTTTACTGATTAGCCAAAGCATTAGCAATAAGTTAGCAGAACCCATTTCTCGTTTTACCAAAAACATAAAAAACATAGATCTTTCAGAAGCTTCGTTACCAAAAATAGTAGGCGACTTTGACACGGAAGAATTACAGCAACTTAAAGTACAATTTAATGCCTTAACTGACCGGATAAACGCATTATTTACTTTTCAAAAGCGCTCTGTAGCGTTGATGTCACATGAATTAAAAACGCCAATTGCCATTATTGTTTCAGAAACGGAGCGTCTTAAAACGCTAATGAATCATCCAGATCTTGACACATTGATGGTAAGGATAAAGGAGCTCGGCAACATCATCAGCGCGATGCTACAGATTGCCAAAATAGAATCTGGAACGCGAGCACGAATGAATCCTATTCGAATAGATGATTTGATTTTTGATATCATTTCAGAGCTACATCATTTAAAACCCAACTTTCAATTCGATGTATTTTACAAGATTGAAAATCCTAGCACGGAAGCGCTCTACGTCACTGGTAATAGCATTTTACTCAAGCAAGCCTTCCGCAACATTTTGGTAAATAGCAGTAGTTACGCTAAAAGATCACCAGCGAATATACTCGTTAACACAAAGGAAAAGGAAATAGAAATTTCCGTAACCAATGATGGCCCGGTATTAAACAAAGCAGAGCAAAAACAACTCTTTCAGGAGTTTTTTAGGGGGCACAATAGCAAAGGTATATTAGGTGCAGGTCTTGGTCTGGCGCTGACCAAGAAAATCATTGAACTTCATAGCGGCAGCATTCACTACATAGCCAAAAATGGCCAAAACACATTCCAACTCAAATTTCCCGTTGCCTAAAACAAAACTTTTAAAATTGAGCCTGCTCCGAAAAGGATGATTTCAATCAAAATCGACGCGGAGGGGATTTTTGGACCGGAGCTAACTAATTGTTAGTGAAGATTCAAAAATCTCCCGACAAGTCAGCCTTTGGCAGAAAGGGACTTTTCGGAGGGGGCTCAAAATTTATCTGGTTGTAAGCTGCAACACTTAGTTTAACAGGAATCAGGCATGAGCAGCACTTTTATCATTAGCAACTATGGCTAATTTAGGTTGATCCATTAAGGTAAATTTTAATGACTTTAAGTCTTTTTTAAGGTGAGTAAATCAATATTTGCACATCAAAATTGAGTCCATTCCAAAAGGTTTCCATCTGACAAACGGTGACACGTCGATAGATTTCTGAATGTCCACTAAAAGCTAGATAGCTGAGGTACGAAAACCTCATCAATGTGCATTTAGATTGAAATCATTCTTTTCGGAGTGAGTACAAAATTAGAAAACAAGCAAACGTAAAAAACAAGTTCACTACAAGGATATTGATACATCAACAAAAATAGACAAAATCAATTCAATGAAAATCAATACACTTTTACTAACGGGAATACTAAGTCTAGTGATTTCGATGGAGATTGTAGGTCAAGAAGAAAAGTCCAAAAAAGCCATTATTGATTCACTAACCTATGAAACACAGGAAGGATTGCCTATTGCCGCCTCTAAAATATACTTTTCAGATTCAAAATTCACCATTTCAGGGTTTGGAGAATCCAATTTCATCAATCATCAAGGCCTTGTAAATCGCAATAGTGAGGATTTAGAATTATACATGACCAATATGCAGCGGTTTGTGGCGTATGCGGCTTACCGGCCAAAAAAATGGTTGGTGTTGTATGCAGAAATTTTTGCGGAATATTTTGCCGATGGCGATCGAGAAGCCGAATTTGAATTTCAGCCCGAACTCTTTGCTGATTTTCTACTGTCATCACATTTTAATTTACGAGCAGGTACCATGCAACTTAAGCTTGGATACATCAACAACAATGATGAACCCATCATGTTTTATAGCGTGAATCGTCCTGAGGTAGAGCGTTTAATCATACCTTCTACTTGGATAGATTTGGGCCTAATGGCTTATGGAAAACTAAACAAGCATCTAAAATGGACGGCCTCTATCTACCAAGGCTTAGACCCGACCCAATTAAATGAAGCCACCTATATTCGGCGAGGGCGTTCAGATGCACTTCGGATGAATTTTAACGGTTACACATTCAACCCTGGATTGAGCTACACGGGAATAAAAAACACAGAAATGGCAGTAAATGGAATCCACAGTGTAATGACTCACAATGACAACAGAGCCTCTATTTCATTGGCTAGCAGCTACGTTAGATACTCCCCAAAAAATTGGTCAGTAATGCTGCTTGGTGCCACTGGCCAAACCCAAAACGCAGAAAATCTTTTCGCCATTACCCAAAATGCTGAGACCTTCAGTTCTGGACAAGTTTTGGGCAACCTGGTATATGGATACTACGCGGAACTCGGCTACAACATCCTCTCTTTACTTACGAAAACAGGAGTTCAGAAAAACGAAGGCAACTTATTTTACCGCCCAAATGAAACCAAACTTCCTGTGTTTATACGTTACGAAAGGTTAAACACCCACGCGAGTGTCGCCCCTGAGCTCTCAACGAAAAGCTTCAATCAAAATGATTTAACAGCGATTACAATCGGAGCTAATTTCAACCCACGGAGGAATATCGTTATAAAGGCCAATTATCAGTTTAGAAACAACAGAGCTCCAATTGGCTTAGATCAATTTGAGGGCAACCGCTTAGAATTAGGGTTAGGATTTATTTTCTGATTCCTTCTATCACTGTAATTGTGTAGCCAACAATAAAGTATTTTTATCAAATTTTAAAACGCATTACGACCTCCCCTGTTGCTTCGTCAATTTCGATTTTTTGCTGCGATACGTCGAGATCATTGCCTGTGCTCATGCGATACATACCAGCCAAAAACTGCATTCCCGACTGCATAACTTCTTCCATTTGGCGTATACGCGCTTTTCGAGTTGGGTCTTGAGAATGGGTGTCACCACTATTTTCTGGACGCTGTACCTCAGGAAGCTCTAATTGGCGAAGCGTTTCGTCTTCCTCATCTGTCTTACTAACCGCCGCTGGTGCTGTAAATTCTTCCAAAGCAGCCTCCAATTCTTTTAAAAATTGCGCTTTCCCTTTGCCCGAAAAATCAACCACATCTTCCATGTTATCTGGACTAAGAACGCTATCAAACAGATTTTGCTTAACCAATAGGCCAGATGCAATTTTCATTTCAATAGAATCCCGTGTAATCAGATTGATGACCGTGAGATGCTCATTTTTTTGTCCAAGACGATCAATCCGCCCAATTCTTTGATTTTTCTTGGCCGGATTCCAAGGCAACTCGAAATTAATGACCGTATCAGCCACCTGAAGGTTGAGTCCGGCTCCACCAGCTTCTGTTGATAAAAAAATCCGACAATTGCTGTTCTCTTCAAACTCAGCAATCAGTTTTTTCCGTTTGGCCACAGGAACACTTCCATTTAGCTCGGTGAAACCTATGCCATTTTGCATCAACATTTTACCAATTATGCGGTTCATGCGTTTCCATTCAGAGAAAATAATCACCTTGCGTTGGTTGTTGGACAAATCCAGCTTTTCCAGTAAAATTTCTTGCAACTCCAACAACTTTGGTGATTCATTTGTCTCTAAATCCACAAGGTAAGACGAATCACAAGCCATCCGCATGGTTTGCAAGTGCTTTGTAAGCATTTGCATGTCGTAAGGGGTTCGGTAGCGCTTGCTCAAAATTCTCGCAACATTGTGTGCTGCAGAAGCGTGATATTCCCGCTGCAAATCACTCATATTCACCGGTACATCAATGTGCGTCACTTTATTGAGTTGCTCAATGACATCCCTTTTTTCTCTGCGTATGAGCAGTGGACGCAATCGTTCCTTAAGTGCCTGTAAATTGTAATATCCAGTAATTTTATTTTTAATTTTCTGATCGAAATAGCAATGTTGCTGAGAAAATTCCCAGAGAGGTGCCAAAAAATTAGGCCGCACAAACTCTACTATGGAAAACAAATCGATGAGCTTGTTTTCTATTGGGGTCCCGGTAATTACCAAGGCGTGCTTTTTCTTAATGCGCTTTATTGCTTCAGAGGTAATCGTCTCATAGTTTTTGATGCGCTGGGCCTCGTCTAAAATCACAAAATCAAAACCAGCTTTATTAATGGCATTGACATCACGCAGTACCATTTCATAATTTACGATGACAAAATAGGCATCATTTTGTTGATAGATTTGTTCGCGGTCAACTGGCAGTCCTTCTACAACAATTGCTTTTTCATCAGTAAATTTTTCTATCTCAGATTTCCATTGTGATTTTAAGGAGGCTGGACAAACTACTAATGTTTTCTCAAAATCAAAATGCTCTTTCTTGAAAACGGCCGTACTTATAGCTTGTAGGGTTTTACCAAGGCCCATTTCGTCAGCAATTATGGCACCTCGCTTTGCCGTGGCAAACGCAACACCCTCTTTTTGATAGGGGTATAATTCAGCCTTGATTTTCGTGTAATCAAAAGTTATGCTGTCTGCTATTTGTACCACCAAATTGTCGTCAAAAAACTCCTCCAACTTATCCAATACTTGAGGCCTTATAAAGATAAACTTATACGGTTCAGCTTCTTTTACAAACTCCAGAAAATCAACAAAACCATCGCTCTCTACATAAGTCTTGTCCTTAAAATAGCGCTCTACTAGTGGTTTGATGGAATGCGGTAGTTCGTTTGGGAAAAAATATGAAATCCTGTAATCATTTAGCGGATCTAAATAAACATCGAAAAAAGGATAGGCCTGATAACCAATTTGATTGCTAAGCGTTTTTGGCAATTGATCAAACGCAAAAAGTAGGTGCTTACACGTTCCCAATTTATTGGTTTGGTAGTCTTTGCACGAACAATGACCCACTTTTTTCTCAAAATCGCGCAAGGTCAGGAAGTAGCGTTTGCCTTTTTCATTTACCAATTCGTGCACACCATGACAGTTATCTGCAAACGCAATTCTATACTTTGCTTTTTCAGCGCGTTCTTTTCGCTCCTCTAGTACACGCTTGATCATCCCTTCACGAGTATACTGCTTGCCTTCTGGTCGGTTGTCAAAATCGTTATGATTTAGTAATTCTGCTGCTTGCAAAAACGCGGCGATGCGATGCCCGCATGGCCCTGCAACCTTACAACTGCACTGAGCTACTACATCAGGCGAAAAAGAAACGGAAACTCTAAAATCTTCAAATTGATCGTCAACCTCAAACTCCATCAAATCTGCACCTTGTGCCAACACGGTAACTTGACCATTGATATACAATGTGTTGCCGTTACGCGCTATCAAGTTCATGGCTTTGTCATTCCTGATGTATTTAAGGGTTTGCTTCACTTTTTGAAGAGCGGTATTCATGTTATCCGTTTCCATGGTGCGTTAGTATTTAATTTTGGCAAAAGTAACGTACCGAGGAAAAACACAAAGAAATATATTGTTTGCGGATTCACCTTACCCATCTTAGCCGTTGTGGCAAATTTGAAATGCCTATTGCCAAAAAAATGAATGCTTTATCAGGAGATTGATGCCTCTTAGATAATTTTGTTGAAATCAATTTTAATTCAATTTCAAATATCCTAGTCCCCATTACAACATGAAAAAAGTAAACTAGATAGATTGGTTAGCACTTCGACTTTTAGAAAATGAACCGGGAACAGGTATGGCTTGCCCTTTCAAAATATCGCGTTTCCTTGAAAAATCTTATCATGTACCCAACCCTTTGAACTATTTTTACGTGATAAAAACAATCGTGCGATTGCAATCCCTAGCCCATTCCCGAAAGCAATTCTGAAGTGCTGAAATGACATTAGCACCTTGAAAATTCTCTCTGAACGAATACTTGAACCATAAAACACGTCCATACTAACATTACCAAGAAAAGACCAGATTATGAAAAAATCCATACTCATTTTCCTCGTATTTGCTTCACGTTTTTTGTTGGCTCAGCCTGCCATTTTCCACACGCATTCCAATATGGTTGACGTGCAGGATGCCATAAAAGCAACCAATGAGAACATATACTTTGCCGCGCCGACAGGTTTATTTGAAGTAACAGCTTCCGCAACCACTCCACAACAAATCAACGCCCTGAATTGCCACGCCCTTTTTGAATTTAACAATGAGATTTGGTTAGGCGCAACAGGTGACATTCTTAAATTTGATGGACAACTTTGGACCTCACTTGGCGCTTTGCCGGGCCTTCCTACAAACAATTATGTGGTGCAACAAATAGCAGCCACTACCAATGGGGTTTTATGGTTTTTAATTGATAGCACTGTTTATCAGTTTGATGGCAACAGCTTTTACAATGAAAATAAAACCGGCACCAGTTTGGCCACCATTGGCAATACCCTATATTTGAGTACAGCAGACTTTTCTGAACCAGGCTTTCAAAACAGCGGTTCAGGTTGGGTGGCCATGCCCGCACTGACCTCCCAAAGCGGCTCCAATAGGAATCGCAGCTTGGGCTTTGTTGTGCAGGATGGCACTTTATACAACGATGCCCAATTTGAAATTTATCACTTTTTAAATAACGAATGGATGCTATCCCTCCCACTACAAAATCCATTTTCGGTTAACCGAATGGCCGCCACCCAAAGCGGGGTTTATGTTCCTTCTTTTCAGTCAACCCTTTATAAAATCACTCTTGCGACAATAGACACACTTTACTTTGATTATGAGCAAAATAACTTTAATTTATTCAAAGGAAGTCGCGACAGAATTTTGGCCTTTACAGCGCATCGGGACATCGCCTTAGAAGTCATTCCCGAAATGACAGCCCATGCAAACCAATTCCAAACGATAACGCCAAACAGTTTTGCTGCCACCTTTACCGCCCGTGGAGAAGTAGCTTCCTTAAACGCCGATAACTACGGGGTGACCCTTGAGAATCGTACGCCTGCCATTTTTCATCAGAATGTTTGGCTATCTACTGAAAACAATATCATGAGTGCGGGAAGTAAGTCGGGTATCGGCAAAGACTATTATAGTGGCCCTGTTGCTTCGAGCTATGATTCGGCGTATATATACCGCTATAATCATGTTTGGAAAGTCACCGCCGCAGAAATTGAATATCACAAACAGAACTACACAAAATTCTCCTACACTGCTCCGCACGGCATTGCAAAATGGCCGGGTAACGGATTAGTAAACAACGGAGAAGCACAAATTTTGGCGCCATTTATAGATTTGAATTTCAATGGCATTTACGAGCCAAACCTAGGCGAATATCCAGAAATTAGAGGAACAGAAATGCTGTACACCATTTTCAATACGCACAGAGGCCCAAACGCTTTCTCAGAAACTACTACAAATCCGATTGAAATTCATCAAATGGTGTATGGTTTTGATACGGTAAACGTTCCGGAAACGGACAAGGGACTGTTTATCTCATGGAAAATTTACAACCGCGGCACCACAGCTTACTTGGATACCCGCTTTGGGTTACTCACCGATTTCCATATCGGCGACCCAACAGATGACCTATTTGGCTCAGATAGCGTTCATGAACTTTACTACGCCTATAATTATGATTTACAGGACAACAGCCCCTTCGGCATAGGTACCCACCCTCCTGCCTTAGTTGGCGCATTTTTAGATTTAAATTTAATTGGATTTTCCGGTTTTCATTCCTTATCGGGAAGCATGGGCCAACCGGGATCTACTCAAGAAATGCATTTGCCACTTACCTTTGCATGGCGCGACGGCACACCTTTTAGAATAGACAACCCATCTGGGCCATTGAGTCCCTCCAATGGAAACGGATATGTTTTGAATGGCGCTGCACCACCCACGCAGTGGCTTTACAACGAAGCGGTGAATTGGTATCAAGGTGTGCCAAGTATGGCGAATTTTTTAGCCATGCCAGTAGTTTCTATGGGGGATATTTATCCGGAGGAATCGTTTTGCCTGAATCACGTTCTTGCCTATGGAAGAGATACATTGAACCCAACGAATGACACACTGGCCTCATTGGCACAAGCCAAAGCCAACATAGGTGTGTTGAAACAGTTTTTCAATACACTAAATTACGACCAATGCCTAGGTGCAACTGTTAGCACAAGTGAAGAGCACTTGAAACTCCATCGGGAAATTTCACTATTCCCGAACCCGGTAAAAGGCGGTAACACACTAACCATGAACACAGCAATCAAAGTCATGCAAGTTGAACTCTTTTCGATGTTAGGTTCCGTTACAACGTGTGCATTTTCAAGTGAAGCAAAAACCACACGCATCATGCTTCCCTCCAGCCTATCTGTAGGCCTGTATACGGTTTGTATCACAACCGCAGACGGCGCAACCTTTATGAGTAAAGTGATGGTGCAGTAAA
>JAIULY010000099.1 GCA_022565875.1 Schleiferiaceae bacterium
CATCCACTTGGTGCAGCTGTACTTGCGCAATGGCGCATACAGCTTAGCTCTCGAGGAATTACTGGCTACCCATTGGACGTCTGATATAGAAATGACGCAAAGAGCAAACTTTTACTTGGGTATTACCCACTATTTCCTCGAAAATTATGATGCCGCTTACGATCATTTTTTAAAAACACAACTCGATAGTGCGACAATCCATTATCATTTAAAACAGCAAAAAAAACATCTGCGTCCCCATGTGGAGGTAGCAACTTGGATGAGTGTTCTTTTACCCGGGTTGGGACAAGCCTATACGGGTCACTATGGCGATGCCGTTAACTCGTTTGCGCTCAACGGTATTTTTTGGGCGATTACCTTAAACAGTTACAGCTCCATTGGGCTGCTAGAAGGCTTCATAGTGGTGGCGCCTTGGTTGCAGCGGTATTATGTAGGCGGCGCTTACAATGCTAGAAAACTGGCTCGCGAAAAACAAGCCAGCAATAAAGATGCGGTATTACAACAACTATTAGAAGCCTTGTGAGAGCTTATCAAACCGTCTCGAACAAAGAGTTTTTCATGACCCCCACATTAAAAAAAAAATGACTGGAATCTACCAGCCATTTTTTTTCTATGCCGAAAAAACTAACTAAAGTCTGCGCAGCTTTACATTCCTTGCAACGTTATTGCCATCGTCGGCTAGTTCCTTAACAAACTCCACAGCGTCGCCAATTTCTAAGTCATTAAAATCGGTATCAATCAAGCTTGTGTAGTGGAAAAACAGGTTGTTTTCCGGGAACTTGATAAAGCCAAAGCCATTTTTCAAAGAAAGGATGGTACTTTTATACACCTCACCGTCTTGTTCGATTTCAAAATCGTCATCCACTTTTTCTTGAGTTGGATGGTGATGCTGCACAAACAGATTATTAATAAAGTAATTGCTATTGGCCAACCCTTGGTCGATGATGTCGTGCATGCGGTACGGGTAGGATACTTCATCGAGTAAATCATCAGATGTTCTCGTATGGCGTTGCTGACCTTCATCGTTGGTGAACTCAAAATCCCAACTCAACAGCATGACGCGAGTGCCCAATGTATTGAGTTTTCTTATCAAAGGCACGAAATCACTGTCGGATGCGATTAAAACCAACACGTCAAACTGCTTGTAAAAAGCCATTTCAAAAGCTTCCAGTGACAGCCATACATCAATTCCTTTTTCGTGCTTGCTGCCGTGAAAATTTCTAATGGGCAAATAGTGCGTTGTGACGCCTGCGGTCATCAAAATATCATCAAATACGCGGTCGTAATACAACAGACTTCCTTTACTACTCGCTTCTTGCGCGTTTAATCGCCCTCTGAAGTAGTGCGCATCAACAATTTTGCACAAGCGAGAATCTACATTCTCCTCATAAGCTACTTGCTCTTTGATAAACTCATGTAAGCCGCTTATGCTGATGCGACTGCGTTTGGAATGATTGTAATTGTAATAGTTACTGACGTGCAGAAAGTAATTTCCATCATAAAAAACTCCTATTTTTAAGAGCTCTGATTTTTTTGGTGCTGACATTTGTTGTGTATATTTAACATATTGAATTCTTGATAACTAATCTTGATTATTGGGATAGGAAAGGCCATAAAGTGAAAAGAACACACAAAGGTACGTAACTGTTTTTGCTTTGTTAACCTTTGCTTTACAAAAGTGCAAAAATAATTCGAATGATTGAAAATTATAAAGTTCTGTTAAAATCGCCGGCATTTTTAAATTTACTATGCATGCATAATAAAATATTTTATATCTTTGGCCAACGGAAGTAATGAAAAGCTTGTCCCATTGCTTGTGTATCATCACCCGAATTTTTAATTTGAGTACAAACCCATTTCCAAGCGGAAAACCAAAGCTGCATGAAGCCCGAAGAAACTGTCGATTACCACATAAAAGCCACATGGCAAGCCATTACTAAAATGTACAACGAAGTGGCCATTCCTCACGAGTTGACCATGGCCACGGGTTATGTGTTATTAAACATCGACATTGAAAAAGGCTCTTCCTCAACTTCGTTGGGACCAAAAATGGGTATTGAATCCACATCTCTTTCTAGAATTTTAAAATCTTTGGAGGCCAAGGGTTGGATCAAACGCGAACGCAATCCAACAGATGGTCGTGGGATGTTAGTCTTTCTCACCAAAAAAGGTTTAGAAAAGCGCGCACAAGCCCGAGAAGCGGTTTTGCATTTCAATCAAACCATCTTTTCTACTGTAGCAACAGCAGAATTGGCAACTTTTTTCAAAGTCATCAATCAAATCAATGAATTAATAACAGCAAAGAAAATTTATCAAGACACATTATGAAACGAATAATCCAAAAAGTAGCCGTTTTAGGCTCAGGTATCATGGGGTCAAGGATTGCTTGTCATTTGGCAAATGTTGGCATTGAATCACTCCTTTTAGACATTGTCCCCAAAGAGGTGACGCCTGCAGAGGAAGCAAAAGGTCTGACCCTCAAAGACAAGTCCGTAAGAAACAGAATTGTAAACGATGCCTTGCAGTCCACATTAAAGTCAAACCCGTCACCGATATACTCTAAATCTTTCAGTTCGAGGATCACAACTGGCAATTTCGATGATGATTTTGAGAAAATCAAAGACGCCGACTGGATTATTGAAGTAGTAGTAGAGCGTCTGGACATCAAAAAAATCATTTTTGACAAAGTGGAGCGTTTCCGCAAGCCCGGTTCACTCGTTAGCTCCAATACCTCAGGAATTCCCATCCAACTCATGTCCGCAGGCCGAAGTGATGACTTTAGAAAGCACTTTTTGGGTACACACTTCTTTAACCCTCCGCGGTATTTACAACTCTTAGAAATCATTCCTACGGTTGACACTGACCCAGAGATTACTGCATTCTTCTTAGAATTTGGCGATAAGTTCCTTGGTAAGACCACTGTTTTAGCCAAAGACACTCCCGCTTTCATCGCAAATCGTGTGGGCATTTATGCCATTATGGAGCTTTTCCACCAAGTAAAGGAAATGGGCTTGTCTGTTGAGGAAGTGGACAAACTCACCGGACCTGTTATAGGCCGTCCAAAATCTGCAACCTTTAGAACATGTGATGTCGTAGGTTTGGACACGCTGGTGCATGTCTCCAACGGCCTCAACAGCGCATTACAATCTGATGAACGAAGAGAAACCTTTGCCCTACCCGACTTTATTCAACACATGATAGACAACCAGTGGTTGGGGTCGAAAACGGGTCAAGGTTTTTATAAAAAAGTAAAAAACGAGGATGGCAGTTCAGAAATTCTGTCATTAAACTTAGAAACCCTCGACTATCAAAGTCAAAAGAGAGCCAAGTTTGCCACGCTAGAGTTAACCAAAACCATAGACGATGTAAAAGATCGATTCCCTATTTTGGTAAAAGGAAAAGACAAAGCTGGCGAATTTTACCGCAAGAGTTTTGGGAGCCTTTTTGCTTATGTATCGCATCGTATTCCAGAGATTTCCGATGAACTTTTCCGCATAGACGCAGGAATGCGTGCTGGATTCGGTTGGAGTCACGGCCCCTTTGAAATCTGGGACGCCATTGGTATCGAAAAGGGAATCGAATTAGCAGAAGCTGGCGGTTTTCCGGTTGCCGACTGGGTAAAAGAACTGAAAAACAACAATATCACAAGTTTTTACGCGGTTGAAGACACCATCCAACAGTATTATGACACGACAAAGAAAGCCCATGTCCCTACCCCTGGCATGGAAGGTATTGTCATCTTAGATAATTTGAGAAAAACAAAAACCGTCTGGAAAAACAAGGAGTGCGAAGTGCAAGACCTAGGTGATGGCATTTTGAACATTGAATTCCGTTCAAAAATGAATTCCATGGGCAGCGGTGTTTTAGCTGGAATCAATAAAGGCATTGAGCTTGCAGAAGAAAATTTCCGCGGTGTAGTCATTGGCAATCAAGGCGCAAACTTTTCTGTAGGTGCTAATTTGGCTATGGTATTTATGTTTGCGGTAGAACAAGAATACGATGAGTTGAATTTCGCCATCAAATACTTCCAAGATACGATGATGCGCGCTCGCTATTCGAAAATTCCCGTTGTTGTTGCACCCCACACCATGACTTTGGGAGGTGGCTGTGAACTTACCCTCCATGCAGATGCCGTCCAAGCAGCTGCTGAAACCTACACCGGACTTGTAGAATTTGGTGTCGGCGTCATCCCCGGTGGTGGTGGTACAAAAGAGTTAACACGCCGCTCAGCTTTGCGCTATGAAAAAGACGATGTTGAGTTGAATATCCTTCGTGAAAATTTTTACCGCATTGCCATGGCTAAGGTAAGCACAAGCGCTGTTGAAGCATTTGAGCACGGCTACTTGGTAAAAGGTCGGGACTTTATCAGCATGAACAAAGCGCGACAAATTGCTGACGCCAAACGCTTGGCCATTACCTTGGCAGAACAGGGTTATGTGATGCCCAAAAAAGACAAGTTTAAAGTACTTGGGCAGCAGGCATTAGGTATGTTTGAAGTAGGTATTCACCAAATGCTCGAGGGTGGTTACATCAGTCAACACGAAGTAAAGATGGCCAAAAAACTAGCGTATGTAATGGCTGGTGGGGATTTAAGCAGTCCGACTGAAGTAAGCGAGCAATACTTGCTCAACCTCGAGCGCGAAGCCTTTTTGAGCTTGTGTACAGAGAAGAAAACTTTGGAGCGCATACAGCACATGCTCCAAAAAGGAAAGCCATTAAGAAACTAAAAAAAAGAAAAAAGATGAACGCATATATCGTAGCAGCAAAAAGAACAGCCGTAGGCAAAGCCAATCGCGGGGGCTTTCGTTTCACACGACCCGATGATTTGGCCGCAGCAGTCATTCAAAACTTAATGGATGAATTGCCCCAACTCGACAAAAACCGCGTCAATGATGTCATTGTGGGCAATGCCATGCCCGAAGCGGAGCAAGGTCTCAATGTAGGCCGCTTGATTTCCTTAATGGGATTGAAAACCGAAACTGTGGCAGGTATGACTGTAAATAGGTATTGTGCCTCAGGTCTTGAAACCATCGCCATTGCATCAGCAAAAATTCATGCCGGTTTGGCCGATTGTATTATCGCAGGGGGTGCAGAAAGCATGAGTTACATTCCTATGGGAGGCTGGAAAGTGACACCCAATTATGAATTGGCAAAAAGTCATGCCGACTATTACAACAACATGGGATTAACCGCTGAAGCGGTTGCTGAAAAGTATCACGTCAAAAGAGAAGATCAAGACGCTTTTGCTCTAGCTTCGCACAAAAAGGCTATCGCGGCCATTGAAGGTGGAAAATTCAAAGACGAGATTGTGCCGATTACAGTAGAAGAAGTGTATTTGGACGCCAATGAAAAGCGTAAGGTGCGCAATTACGTTGTTGACACTGACGAGGGGCCACGGGCAGATACCAATTTAGCTGCCTTACAGAAGTTGCGCCCTGTTTTTGCCGAAGGTGGCTCCGTAACAGCGGGGAACTCCTCACAAACCTCTGATGGTGCCGCGTTTGTGGTGGTCATGTCAGAAAAAATGGTGAATGAATTAAACCTCAAGCCCATTGCTCGACTAGTAACCTATGATGTTGCCGGTGTGGAACCTCGCATAATGGGCATTGGACCAGTAGCAGCCATTCCAAAAGCACTAAAACGTGCGGGAATGTCTTTGCAAGATATGCAGGCTATCGAGCTCAATGAGGCTTTTGCCGCTCAATCACTTGCCGTAATTCGCGAGCTCGATATGAATCCTGACGTAATCAACCTCAATGGTGGTGCCATTTCACTTGGGCATCCACTAGGCTGCTCAGGTGCTAAATTGAGCGTGCAACTCTTCAACGAAATGCGACGCAATAACCAAAAATACGGCATGGTTACCATGTGTGTGGGAACGGGTCAAGGGGCCGCAGGTATTTTTGAGTTGCTGTAATTGCCAGCATAATTAAATTTTTCAAAAGCCGACAATTGTCGGCTTTTGTTTTTTCTTGTAGGCTGGTACATTAAAGGCAACCAACCATTCCTATTGTCTTTAAGTATGCGCCTAAATGGCTATTTTTTAAATAGGTTCCCTTGCACATGAATGATTACATCTCTTTCAAATAGCATTACAATCAACTCCGTTTCGATTGCTACTGAAATTTTTCCTTTCAGAAAAAATACGTCTGTTTTATGCATTCCGTTACAAGTGCCCCAAACACCGTCACAATTTATATCTTTGAAGAAAAAAAAAGCCGATGAAAAAAACCATTGGGTTATTGCTTTTAATGGCCTTTTCCGTTCTTATTAGTGCATCGACATTGGCTGGAGAAGGGCGTCACTTCTCTGAATACAGCAATTCTGACAGTACGGTTGCAACAAAAAATAGCGCAACGGGTGTAAACCCTACTCGATTTGCTTTGGTTTCCAGTACACTTGGGGCTTTTTATATTGGAGGCATGGTGTATTTGAATGAAGTTTGGTACCGCGACAAAGAACGGGTGCCGTTGCATTTTTACAACGATAACGCCGGTTGGAAACAAATGGACAAAGTAGCACATGCGTATGTCGCTTATCATCAAAGTCGAGCGGGATACCATGCCTTGCGGTGGAGTGGTGTTGACAAGCGCAAAGCGCTGTGGTATGGCGGCTCCCTTGGTTTTGTGTTACAACTTCCCATCGAAATTTTCGACGGCATTTATGAGGGGTATGGCTTTTCTTGGGGAGACGTTGGTGCCAATGCTGCGGGATCCGTACTTTTTATGACCCAGCAACACTTCTTTGACGAGCAGCCTGTGTCGTTCAAATTTTCTTTCTACCCATCAGAATACGCTGCCTTGCGACCTAGAGCCCTTGGACAAAACACTATGGAGCAACTATTTATGGACTACAACGCGCAACGCTATTGGTTGAGTATTGGCCTCAATCGCCTTTGGCAGAACGAAAGGATTCCTGATTGGCTCAATTTGGCCATTGGTTACAGTGGTGGGGGTATGCTGGGTGAATTTGAAAATCCGCGTTTCGTCGGAGGACGTCCCGTGCCGCCAACCGAACGGTACCGGCAATTTTTTATAGCTCACGATATTGATTTCGGGCGGATAAAAACTAACAAAACTTGGCTAAAAAGTATCTATCAAGGTTTGAACTTGCTCAAGTTTCCAGCGCCAGCCATCGAATACAACACGCAGTTCGGTTGGCAATTTCACTTGATTTTCTTTTGATGTTCTTTGTTTTTTCTTAGCTGCGCCACCAACAAAATATTCAACAAGAAACTGAACAGTAATAAAAACAGGAGAAAATAAACCGTATTTCTAGAGCCAACTCCTGTTTCATCTTTGGTTTCATCGTATAAAAAGTCATTAACCACCTTTAATTCAAGCGAATCGTAATCTAAAATCAATTGTTCGTTTTCAGTAAGAAATAGCACCCGTTGGTGAGCTATATGGTCGTAAAAGAATAACTTAATATTGGGGATTGGAAAAAAATCAAATGTGTAGTCAATTAAGTCGAGACTCATTAACCTGTTTGTATGTATGTAAAAAGGGCCGGATGCGATGGTGTGGTTTCTTTTATTTAACGCAAAAAATGTACTGTCGTTCGAAAAAACTAATGTGCCATAATTGGGGAATTCCAAAAGAGCTTTTAGTTCGCTAAGCACCAAGTTCACAACTGAATCAGGCTTATTACTCGAAGTAAAGGTTGAGAAAAAGTGATAGTTGCCGTTTTGAAAATAATAGCTGAAGTTTGTCTTGCCTACATTTTCGAATTTAGGACGATAAACCTTTTTCTCCATGAGTTTCCGTACTAACGGATAATCACGCTCCAAATACTGACCCACTGTAAGTAAGGAAATGGAAACGCGTTCCAACAAATCTGGGTCGGTTACAAAGTAAGGTAGAGAAAATTGCTGAAGGTATTGATTGGCTTTAATGTATTCAACATTAGAAATCGCAGCATGGATTAGCTTTAGGGCTATTTCTATGTTGAATGAGGAATAATTGATGACTAATTTTAACCCTTCAAAATCATATTTCTGAACCGACTCATTTTCAATTTTATAAAATTGAAAATCACCATAACCTAAGGTATAGAGTGAACTATAGATATTTCCATAGTTTTCGGAAAAATGAACAAAAATGGGCACATCTTCAAATGCCAACTCATGAACCAATTCTTGAGCTAAATCACCAAAAATAGTTGCAGTATGGGCCATTTCGTTTTCAAAGGGCGAACTGACCACCTTCATGTAGACAGTGCCTTTTTGTATATAGGCTACTTGGTCACTCGTTGCTGAGGCAGCATTGGCTATTCCACAAAGCACTAGTACAAAAAGCCACTTCTCTCTTTTCATTTTTAAAAATTACATCATTCTCAAGTAAGTAAATGTATTTTGCTTTGTCAAGTTGAAAAACAGTTCCTTTTTAAACACTACCTCATTGTGTTTAGGTTTTAAAGGCGTAAATCTTTACCCCCCCTTTTGAAAACCAATACTGCGAGTTTTGGGTTTGTCTTCAAAATCTTTGTCGTTTTGATTGTAAATGGCTGTTAGTGTCATGGGTTCTTGAATTACCGTTTTAAAGCCCAATGAATCCGAAAGCTTTTGTGCTTTTTCAACGGTCAATTCTTTGAATTCGTACTTCGCCACCAAACGTCCTTTTCGCGTCAAGGCCGAGTCGATTTTTGAAAGGTCGGTATTGAAAGAACAAACGACGTGAATATTTAGGCAATCGGCAATCAACCCATCGGTAATGTTGAGCAATGCAGAGACGGGTGAGGCTTCGTCTTTTTCGCGATCTACAATAATGTTTTCAGCATCTTCAATAACGAAAATTGCATTGGGATTATCCAACAAAATAGAAATGAGGTTGGGGTTAGTGATTGAACTGGCCATGTTAGGAGGCAAAAAGATAATGTCTTTTTTAATGGCTGTTGCCAAATAGCGAATATAAGAGGTTTTGCCCGTACCCGGTTTTCCATGCAGCAATACCAACCCCCTGTCGTTTTTCCGCCTCAAGCGGTTCATAATAATTTCGTGTACTTCCTTGAAGTCGTCATTGTAATTGTCATCGATGCTGATTTTTTGTTTAGACAACGAAACAGTTTTTGTGTCGATTCCCGTCACATCATTGACTAACAGCGACATCTCTGGCTTATTTTTGAATTTCTTCTTTTTAAACTGCTGTAGTTCTTCGACCAATTTATTTACCACCGCTTCATCTGTTTTTTGAAACAGCAATTTTACCCTAGAGGTATTGGTATCAAACACCACAAGCAGGTCTTCAAAAAGTACATAGCGCAGATCGTCGTATTTTAGTTTTTTGCTGTTGCGCAAAAAGCGCTTAGTATATCTAAAATCTTTAATTTCAGCACCATAACTCTCCTTGAACCAAGCGTTAGCTTTTTTGCAACGAATATTTGCTTCGTAAATAACATTGGGAATCGTATGAAAACACAACATAAAAACACTGTATTCATTTAGCATGGTGCCAACGTGATCGGTATATAAAAAAGGTATGGGTGGTTGAGCTGGTGTAGACCATTCAAAAGGACTTTTTAGGTTTGGATTGGTTTTTCCGTCTTTCATTATTTATCTATTTTTTAAATTTATGCAAAGTTAAGCGACGTTGACGTCAAATGCCGTCGTAGTATGGCAAACATTTTTTTTTACGGTTGGCAGTATCGATGACCAATAGGGCCTCCCTTGGGTTGGTGATGGTAGAAAATCAATTAAGTTGCTATTAAGGAATACCTGAATGCAAGTGCTGGATAAAAAGGAGTTGTGGTGGTGTTGCTTTTCAATTTCACCAAACGTAAAAATAAGAAATGTGATCGCTTTAGTGCCTCGATTTTGCAAAAAAATAGCTGCATTTAAGCAACAAGCAAAATCTGAACACCCAAATACGAGTGTTAAGAAAGGCCATTGAATAGATTTCAATTGAAAGGGTAATGATTACCGCAGGATAGTACTGTTCCAGGTTGCTTCTATTCTGAATAGTCCCTTTCTACCAAATACTCACTTGCTTGAAAAATTTTGCATCCTCACTAACAATTAGTTGGCTCCGATTTAGAAATTCTTGCCTCACAGATTGGGTTCGGAACCAATTCGCAACCAAAAAAAAATTTAGCTTCACCCTCACTTGGCTTACAAAAAATGTTTAGTTTGGTCTTTGAAAATTCAGCCATTGCCGATGACCCTCCACATGATTTCTGGCCCGCGAAATATGTCGACTGCCATAATGTATGCATTTGCACAACACCCTGAAATAAAAGTTGTTGACGAACCTTTTTACGGTGTTTATTTGAATAATCATCCCGAAAAAGCGCATCCCGGAAGGGAAGTCATTCTATCAGCCATGTCGCATGATGAAGAAATTGTTATTCAACAACTACACAAAAAGCAACAAGATACCCTACTCTTTATAAAAAACATGGCGCACCATGTTAGCGAATTGAAAAACATTCGCTGGATGCAACAGCACCATATC
>JAIULY010000100.1 GCA_022565875.1 Schleiferiaceae bacterium
CCTACACCTAAGAAAATACTTTAACGACAACAACTATCTGAAAAAGCAATCAAAATAAAACATTAATCGTCTCCGAAGCGGTCAAAGGTGCTTCCTCTTCCTGACTGTTCCCAGGTCTTGATACTCTGAAATTCCTCAAAGCACATCAGTAAAGAAACCAACAACTCATAATCTGTCGCGGTGCTAATGTAAGTTCGACTGTATCTGCAATAAAAAAGTACTTGCTGCAACTCCTCTTCGGATAATCCGGTAATCTCCAAGAGAATACTGTGATTGTTGCCTTGGTTCAATTTCTCTCGGAAAGTATCTTTTTTTCGAAGCTCTTGCAACTCCCGCAATTGAATTTGTCGCTTACTAAATATGGCATAAATCATATCAATAGGTGCGGCAAAGCTACCTTCAATGGGTTTTGGGTCGGGAATGTCTTCGTTGCGTGGAATCATGGGGCGCCCCATCTTCAAAGGCTTGGAAACATTCGTAGTGAGTTCATACGTGAAAATACTCACTTCATCGAGCATAAAGTCGCGTGTCTCTAATACAACCTTTAAATACTTGGCTGTATCTGCCCATGTAACATAATGATAATAATACTTGAAAGCTATATTGGAGAAAACAATGGTATCGCCAACATGAGCATCGATGGTAAATGCGCCGCGGTAATTGGAAATGGTACCAAGGGTTTTGTTTTTATTAACAACATGCACATCGGAAATAGGACGCAAACTGTCGGCATCAAAAATAGCACCTTTGAGCACCAACGCAGAATCTATCCCTGAGAATAAGGTAGTTTGAAAAAAAATAAACAGGCTAACAAAAGCAATTCGCATGGGATAAAGGTAACGCGTTTTCACAAATTAGCAACGCGCAATCACTCAAAAAAAGTATCGTCAAACCCCATGAGGTAGACTTTCCCTTTGGAGCGCGTTAAAGCAGTATACAACCAGCGCAGATAGTCGCGGTCGATTTCTCCAGTGGGCAACCAAGCCTGCTCAATCAACACGTGCTCCCATTGCCCACCTTGTGCTTTGTGACAAGTAATGGCGTACGAGAACTTTACTTGTAACGCATTGATATAAGGGTCTTCGCGAAGCTTCCGCTTGGCCACACTTGCTGAAAACCCTTGCTCCATGCACATCGCAATCGCTTGTTGATTAATCGCTTGCGTTTGCTCCCAAGTTAACGAAGGCGCAGGAAGATCTATGGTATTGAGCAATACCAGCGCTTCAAAGGCATGCTGCTCTTCGTAATCTACAAGTTGCAATTGCACCTCAGCATAGCGACAACCGTAACGTTCCTTATACCCTTGTACGCGAAGCACTTCTGCCACATCCCCATTGGCAATAAAACCAACCTCCGATTCTTTGGGCAACCAATAATAATTGTTTTTCACAATCATCAAATGATCCCCTGCCTCCAGCTCATTTTCTTTGAACTGTACTCGCGCCCGAATTTCTTTGTTATAGAGATTCGCCCTTTTATTGGAACGCACAACAACCACACTTTCATCAACCTCTGACCGCCCCATACATGTGTTCATCACATCCATTACTTCAAACGATTGCAGTAGGCGCTGTGTGTTGCTATCGGTAATAAATTTTGGTTTTTGAATAGTTTCCAACTCTAAAACTTCCCGAATTCGCGTAGCATTTTCTAATATAGACGACGTGTTTTTTTGTCGCATCACCTCGGTCATCACTATTTCTTGTACATCGAGACCATAGCGCCTCCTTAAAAAAGCACTATCCAAAGCGGGAGAACTTTCTTGTCCTACTGGGGGCAACTGTGCGGTATCTCCAATAAGTATCAATTGACAATCGCGTCCTTCACTTACGTATAGTAATAGGTCTTCCAGTAAGGATTGAAAAGCTCCATTATTGGTATCATCTGATATCATGGACGCTTCGTCCACAATGAAGACCGTATTGGTATATTTGTTGTCTTTCAGTGTGAATTCCATACGCGCCCCACTAGCTTTCGGGAAATAGATGTGCTTGTGTATCGTAAAGGCTTTTTTCTTTGCATAAAGCGATAGCACTTTGGCCGCTCTTCCTGTTGGGGCTAAGAGCACACTCTTTTTCTTTATCATCGGCAATGCACTCACCAACGCGGCCACCAAACTTGTTTTACCCGTTCCTGCATATCCCTTCAATAAAAAAGTAGACAACTGACCGGGCTGTACACAAAATTGGGCAACCATTTCAATGGCTAGATCCTGTTGTTGCCCGGGCATAAATGGTAAAAATGAGCGAATTTCTTTAGCTAATATATTGTTGGCGTTCATTTGTTCTTGTATTGAGAATTAAAACCAGTAGCTAACCCCCTGCGCAAGGGTGAATGCACTGTTGGGCGCCAAAGCTGAAGGCTGTCCTTTGTCATACTGAAAACTAATGCGCGTGGAAAGATTAATACCCTTCACTATTTGAGTTGTAGCACTCATTTCAAGCGTAAAACGTGGTGAACGGATATTGTTAACTAGTACATCACTTGGCGCGGGTTCATCGTCAAAAGGTTTTGAGAATGGAATTTGCAACGACGTGAAGCTATTGACATTAAACTTACCTACCTTTCCATTGAAGTGCACAAACACATTACTGCGAATATTGTCCAATCGAATATTACCATTCCTATCTAATGCATTTTGCCCATTCAAGAAATCTATCGTACCAGTGGTTACAGGTGGTGGAGGGGTAGTTGTTCCAGCTGCTCGGATGCGCCAGTTTTCATACTCTGTCAACACCCCTGCCCCTGAAGTCACGCGCCAGCTGCCGCTCCGTTTAATGGCATAAACCATGTTAACTCCTGTTTGTAATCGCATATTCAATCCCCTACCCCTATCATAGGCTTGCAAAACATACATTTCTGGATAAAAGCGGTTCACCTCTAAATACGCCCCTTCTTGGGTGTATTTCCACAAGTCTGCGCGAATATGTGTGAAATACCTTCCCGTACTAAAACGGTCGTCAAATGTATTGGCAACGATATTGCCATTGAACTCTAAGGAGTGTTCTGGTAAGGGAAATAAAAAGTTTAAATCGGAAAACAGCGTAACTTGATTAGTGCTTGTTCGATTCCAATTTAGCTGTAATGACGTATTCCCTTTGAAGTTTCCCGGCTGAAGAGAATCGAGAACGGAGAGATTGAATAAACTCAATTGACCGAAACTCCAAAAAGGAAAAAGAAGAAGCGACAGAAACACTTGGATACGACTCATAATTTTGGATAAAAGCGCATAAAAAAAGCAGGACCCCAAAGATGGAGTCCTGCCAACCAAACTAACCTAACCAATCAACCTATGAAAAACTTTCTTCTTTCGAAGTATATGTTAATAACGTTTGTTATTTCTTTTTGTTGTGTGCCGAAATATTTTTTTCAGCTTTGTTGATTTTGTCTTTATCAACGATGCAAATATAAAACGGCTTTTTTAATCTCACAACATTTGATTAAAAATTATTTAACTAAATCTTTAACCAATTGTGCAGCTTCTTTTAACTGAATGGCGCTATGCACTTTAAGTCCGCTTTCGTCAATAATTTTCTTTGCTTCCTCTGCATTTGTTCCTTGCAAACGCACAATAATTGGGATATTGATGCTGCCAATATTCTTGTAAGCATCTACAACTCCTTGTGCAACGCGATCACATCTAACAATGCCTCCAAAGATATTTACCAAAATGGCCTTTACATTCTCATCTTGCATAATGATGCGGAAACCCGTTTCCACTCTTTTAGCGTCGGCTGTACCACCTACATCCAAAAAGTTTGCTGGATTACCACCTGCCATCTTAATAATGTCCATAGTAGCCATGGCCAAACCTGCTCCGTTAACCATGCAGCCTACGTTTCCATCAAGCTTTACAAAGTTCAATCCGGCGTCGCCTGCTTCTACTTCGGTGGGGTCCTCCTCGCGAATGTCGCGCATGGCAGCATAATCTTTGTGACGGAAAAGTCCATTATCATCTAAAGATACTTTTGCATCAACTGCCAACACTTTGTCATCTGACGTTTTCAAAACAGGGTTGATTTCGAACAAACTTGCGTCGATACCGTCATAAGCGTTGTAAAGGCTGGTTACAAATTTCACCATTTCTTTAAATGCAGCGCCTTCCATACCTAAGTTGAATGCAATGCGTCGTGCTTGAAAAGGAAGCAGCCCAGTTTTAGGGTCAATGTCTTCTGTAAATATAAGGTGTGGTGTTTTCTCTGCAACCTCTTCGATATCCATACCGCCCTCGGTAGAATACATAATCATGTTGCAGCCTTTTTGGCGATTGAGCAACACCGACATGTAAATTTCGTTGGTTTCTGATGGACCGGGGTAGTATACATCTTCAGCGATCAAAACTTGGTGCACGCGCTTTCCTGCTGCACTAGTTTGTGGGGTCACCAAATCCATCCCGATGATTTGAGCAGCTCTCTCACGAACTTCATCTAAACTCTTTGCCAACTTCACACCACCGCCTTTTCCGCGACCACCGGCGTGAACTTGTGCCTTCACTACCCACCAACCTGTTCCGGTTTCTGCTTGTAATTTCTCCGCTGCGGCAACAGCTTCGTCTGGAGTGGTGGCTACGTAACCACGTTGTATGTTTACGCCGTAGCTATTTAAAATCTCTTTGCCTTGAAATTCGTGTAAGTTCATCTGCTTGGATATTTATTATAAGATTGGCGCAAAAATAGCCCTTGAACTTCTAGCAAAAAAATTTTTTTCTATTTATTAATGCCTTTTGTCAAATAATTCTTTTCGCCGATGCTTTATGGCGTAGCAAAGTAATCGTTTTTGACGGACACAACTGGAACTTATCTGTTTTACTTAATGGATTTACCAAACCTAATCCTATCATTTTCAGTATTTTTAAAACTCAGCTATAGCCACAACAAAAAGAAAACCTAATACATGCAGGATGGAAATTATCTAAGTTCGCTTTGTTTGCACTACTTTTGCGAACCAATTTTGAAACGCAAAAATCATGGCTCAAAACCAAAACGAGGTTACTGTTAAAACGGCAACTGAAATGGGGTTACTCCCTGAGGAATTTGATAAAATCACTGAAATTCTAGGACGTACACCTAATTTCACAGAACTGAGTGTGTACTCGGTGATGTGGAGTGAGCACTGTTCGTATAAGAATTCTATTGTTTGGCTGAAAACATTGCCAAAAGATGGCCCACACATGCTCGTCAAAGCGGGTGAAGAAAATGCCGGCCTAGTTGATATCGGTGATGGTTTGGCCTGTGCTTTCAAGATTGAATCTCATAACCACCCCTCTGCTCTGGAACCTTATCAAGGTGCTGCCACTGGCGTGGGCGGCATTAATCGCGATATCTTTACTATGGGCGCTCGTCCTATTGCACAACTCAACTCCTTGCGATTTGGTGAAGCTCATGAAGCACGCACCAAGTGGCTACTGAAAGGCGTGGTTAAGGGTATCGGCGACTACGGTAATGCCTTTGGTATCCCAACCGTTGGCGGGGAGGTCTACTTTGACAAATGTTACCACCAAAATCCGCTAGTCAATGCGTTTTCTGCTGGAATTCTCGAAGTCGGCACCCAAATTAGTGCCAAATCTAAAGGTGCCGGCAACCCCGTTTACATTGTTGGTTCTGCAACAGGCCGAGATGGTATTCACGGTGCGGCTTTCGCCTCAAAAGATTTGAGCGAAGACTCAGCTAATGACATCCCCTCTGTTCAAGTTGGTGACCCTTTCCAAGAAAAACTCTTGTTGGAAGCCACTATGGAACTGGCTAAATCGGGCGCAGTGGTTGGCATGCAGGACATGGGTGCGGCGGGCATTACCTGCTCTACCTCGGAAATGAGCGCTGGTGGTGGCTTTGGAATGGAGGTCTTCCTCGATAAAGTACCCACGCGCCAAGAAGGGATGGAACCTTGGGAAATTCTGCTGAGCGAATCGCAAGAGCGTATGCTTGTCGTGGTGCAAAAAGGTAGAGAAAAAGACGTCGAAGCCATTTTTGATAAATGGGATATTCATTGTGAACAAATTGGCGTGGTGACAGAAGGTAATACCTTAAACTATTACTGGAACGATGCCTGTATCGCTACAGTGCCTGCCGATAGTCTTGTGCTCGGCGGTGGAGCTCCTATTTATTACCGCGAACATCGCGAGCCGGCCTATTTCCAAGAATATAAATTATTTGACATCAACGATGTTCCCGAACCGGAAGACATCAAAGACGTAGCAAAAAAATTAGTCGCCTTACCCAATATCGCATCAAAAAAGTTTGTTTACGAGCAATACGATAGCATGGTGGGTACCGTGAATATGAGCACCAATGGTCCAACCGATGCAGCCATTGTAAACGTAAAAGACAGCAATCGCGCCATTGCCATGACAGTAGATTGTAATTCCCGTTATGTTCATGCTGACCCCAAAGTAGGGGCGATGATCGCCGTTTCTGAAGCCGCACGTAACATTACTGTATCTGGTGGAAAGCCCTCGGCTATCACCAATTGCTTGAACTTTGGCAATCCCTACAATCCTGAAGTGTACTGGCAATTTGTCAATGCCATCAAAGGGATGTCGGAGGCTTGCTTGAAGTTTGAAACCCCTGTTACAGGTGGCAATGTCAGCTTTTATAACCATACGGTACTGAAAGACAAAGCGGAACCCGTCTTCCCTACCCCAACCATTGGTATGATTGGACTAGTTGATGATAAAAAGTTTATTACCACCATCCCATTCAAATCTAAAGGGCACCTCATCTACATGTTGGGCGAAAATTACAATGATATCGCTTCCTCGGAATACTTGGTGAACATTTTGAACGTGGAAAAATCTCCAGCCCCATTCTTTAGCTTAGAGGCTGAGTACGCTGTACAAATGCAAACGCGTATGCTGATCGAAAAAGGCGTCATCGCATCAGCTCATGATGTTTCTGAAGGTGGCTTATTTGTAGCGCTCATGGAAAAAGCCATGACAAGTGGCTTGGGCTTTGACATCACTTCCGACGCTGATTTGCGATTAGATGCCTACCTTTTCGGCGAATGCCAAAGTAGAATTGTGGTAACCGTTGAAGAGGACAAAGAAGCAGATTTCATTGATTTGATGATGCTGAATGGCGTTGCTTTTGACCTGTTAGGACATGTGACCAAAGGTAGTATCCGCATCGACGACGAAGATTGGGGACATGTTTCAGAATACAAGGAAATCTACGACAATAGCCTTACAAACACTTTAATGCAATAAGTTATGTTTTGGTTAGTTCAAATCGTTGGTATTGTTTGTCTTACTATCTTAATTATGTATCTAATTAAGACCCGAAACGATAAACGTTAACCACAAAAAACAAAAAGCCGGCTCGATAGTCGGCTTTTTTTGTGAATTAAAGCTTTAGCATCAACCGTGTAACAGTGTTTGTCTAAATTGCTTTTCCCTTGAGAAGAAACAATTCCTAAACAAATAAGTTAGATACCTTAAACATCCAGCAACAACATTTTTTCGTAAGTAAATTCGATAGTTGTTTTTAGCATTTAGAAAAGTTTCCCCATATGAAAGCCTTGATTTTATCCCTTAGCGCCTTGTTCTTGTTGATTTTTAACGGACAGCAAGATAGATTGATTACTCGCGATGCTTACGTTCGCTTCTTTTCTAGCACACCCATAGAAGACATTGAAGGTATAACCAAACAAGCCTCTAGCGTAATTGACACAAAAACTGGGGCCATTGCTTTTAAAATTCCAATGAAAAGTTTCCGTTTTGAGAAGGCTTTGATGCAAGAGCATTTTAATGAAAACTATGTAGAGTCTGATAAATTTCCAAATGCTACGTTGAGCGCTGTTATTGTAGATTGGGATGCCTTTTACCTATCTGACAAAAAGGAGTTGAAAACACGCGTAAAAGGCGACATCACCATTCACGGGGTTACCCAACCCCTCGATGTCCCTGTAACCTTAGAAAAGAGTGGTGATAAGGTGTTGCTGAACTGCTCCTTTGATGTGAAAACAGCCGAATTTGATATCAAAATACCATCAACCGTTAGAAAAAACATTGCCGAAACCATTGAAGTTACGGTGAAAGCCAAATATTGATTGCTACAGCGCAATGCACTGCAATTATTCCTGTTCTTTCGTAGGTTGATTTTGCTAGTGAAATTGGTTAGCCGCAGTGAGGCTCCTTTTTTTATAATATTGTTTTTCGTAGATTGGCAGATTTGTATGTGACAATTGAAGCCCATTAATTTACGAACTAAACAAAACTAGACATGCCAAAAATCTTTCGGAAAACGCGAACGAACTCCATTCTGGAAAAAAAAATCAATAGATACCTCATTTACGCCGTCGGTGAAATTATTCTTGTGGTCATTGGTATTTTGCTGGCTGTAGGGATTAACAATTGGAATATCAAACTAAGCAACAGTAAACAAGAGCTGAAAATTCTTGATCAATTACTAGTCGAGTACACTACAAACTTAGAGCAGATTGACAATAAAATCACTATGCGAAATATGATTATTGAAGCAGTTGAAAAATTGTTTCACTATGCCGATTTCGGCTTTTCGGAGGCTGGAGTCGACAGTGTAGGTTTGTATATTCACAGAACCACTTACGACCCAACTTTTGACCCTGCTGATGGCGTTACTAAAGAACTCTTGAATTCAGGTAAATTTTATCTACTGCAAAATGAAGCGCTAAGGTCGCAGCTTACCTCTTGGTTTAGAGTGGTTAATGAATTAAACGAGCAAGAAGAGCTAACAGCAAAATTTGTTTACGATAGGTATTTACCATATTTGATTGAAAACTTTGATTATCGTTCCATTAGAAAAAGTAAAACTGAGGAAGATGACAAAATGGATAAATTGTATGCTAAAGGCGAAACAAGAAGACTAAACGTTCGGCGAGAGATTAATAAAACAGCAATTGAAACCATATTAAAAGATACAGGAGTACAGAATTATTTGTTGTTGGTAGGAGGCTTGAATCAAGCGGGTAATTTGAAGTCCATTGATACCCGAAATCGAATATTGGAAATCTTAGAAAATATTGAATCTGAAATTGCACGAAAGAAGCAATAACGTTGCTGGTGCTATTTCTAAGGCTAAAGGCACTTCAAAAAAACCACATTTTTGTAGTCAGTAATCCTTTCTTTAGCAGGAACCTCAACGTTTCACTGTTGAGTCTGCTCCGAAAAGGATGATTTCAATCAAAATCGACGCGGAGGGGATTTTTGAACCGAAGCTAACTAATTGTTAATGAGGATTCAAAATCTCCAGACAAGTCAGCCTTTGGCAGAAAGGGACTTTTCGGAGGGGGTTCACTGTTTGAAGTCATAGCTACACAACAAACCCGTGCATCACCAGAAAGATGAAAGAATAGAGATGCATCTCTACTTAACGCTTTTGGCGTATCAATGAGTAAATACCATTTGCCGCATGCTAAAAAGCAATGGCCAAAACTACGACTGAAAAAATGTGATTCGCATCATGAGTATGCAAACCATCCTACCCGTAGAAATGCCAACGGATAAAAAAACTCATACACTTACGAAAACCCGCAAACCCAATTAAATAAATGTTAGAAATTTACAAGGCTGCTTGTTGTAAAGGCACCCAAAAAACAATCAAAAATTTGTAATGTACCACTAAAAAAATCACCCCCAGTAAAATCAGGGAAAGAACGGGGGTTAGGGACAAGTTGGGTTAAGTAACGTATGTCCATTTCATTCGTTTGCAATCTTTTCAAAGACAGAGAATTGCTCTTTAAATTATGTAGCTGTCTGCTTTTGTCGTTGGCGAAAAAACACCAAGTAGAGTCACTGCAGCAGATTTGTGGACGACACATATTATCAATTGAGGCGAATTATAAGCGGAAGCGCTTACCTAAAGCGGCCTTTGTTGTTTCTATCCTACCGCAATTGTATATTTATGGAAAATTCGTTGCCCAATCTATGCGACCCCTTCAGGGTCGAAGGGCTTTTTCCTAATTCGTGTTACCATAAACATATGACCCATTCTGGGTCAGTATTAGGTTTACCAATGCACCACTGGTTTTTGTGTTTATAATCTTCATTACGAGTGTCCATTCATTCTTGACAATAACCGTAAATCCAAAACAATCCCGAAGGGATTGCATGTTTATAGCAACGAAAGCTCCATATGAACCGCGACCCCGAGGGGGGCGAATATCTTTATTATGGTGTATTGATCTAAAAAACATTGCCGTTTGGGGCGTTGGAATTGGCTATAAATTATTTAGCATCCAGACGGTAATATAAGCTTTTGAAAAATTCGTTGCCCAATTTATGCGACCCCTTCAGGGTCGAAGGGTTTTTTCCTAATTCGTGTTACCATAAACATATGACCCATTCTGGGTCAGTATTAGGTTTACCAATGTACCACTGGTTTTTATGTTTATAATCTTCATAACGGGTGTCCATTCATTCTTGACAATAGCCGAAAATCCAAAACAATCCCGAAGGGATTGC
>JAIULY010000101.1 GCA_022565875.1 Schleiferiaceae bacterium
AGATTTCAATTTTAAAACACCGCACTTGGAAGAGCCCTTTGATGTGGATGCGCATTTCAGGCATGTTATTGGGGTAACTGTTTCCCCAAGTGCACGAACCAGAAGGGTGGTGCTACGCATCAATGCAGCAAATGCCCCATACGTCATCACAAAGCCCATGCACGCCAGTCAACGCGTTTTAGAAACCCATGATGATGGCAGTATAAAAGTTGAATTATCGGTGCAATTAAATAAAGAATTAGAGCGCTTGTTATTAGGTTTTGGCGATGGTATCACAGTATTAGGCCCAAGAAGTTTAAGGGTGCGTATTTCAAAAGTTTTAACAGAAGCATTGCGACAATACCGAGAGGATACAGGGCCATCATCTCATAGTGAAAAAGCGGAACTAAAAGAGGGGGAGGTGATGTAAGGTGGTTTTATTCGGATGTTTCCAAAATGTAAGGCGATTGAGGACACGACCTACCAGCCTAGAAAAAGAAATTTTCAAAAAAGCCCCGCGCACGACTGAAAAGAAAGACAATGAAGCGAATAGATAAATAAGGACTTGATAAACAGATGACAATGTTTGAAAAAACAGAAAACCGAAAAAAATGAAAAGCACGATGCTTCAACATTGAATAAGCGCAATAAGGGCTGTACCTACCAAAAACGAGCATTTTTGCCTTTAAGAAACGTTGCGGCAGCCAGACAGTGAATGGCTCCCAAGTCTCGCACTACTTCTTATATTTGACCGTTGTAGGACATTTTGGAATACAACATGTAAAGCAGGGGTAAATATTTTTGCAAACAAATAAATTCTTCTGCCATGCCCGATTGCGCCAGGCTTTCTCCGGAAATTCTCAATTCCATAAACGCTTCAATCGTGTTTTCAGGCCGGAGGTTGATGAGGAGGTTACCTCCAAAATCTAACAGTAGTTTGGTGACTTTTTGCGTCCCACAAAGGCAAGAGATGGCGCCCATGCAGAGCTGCGCTCCGATTGATATTTTTGAGATAGAGAAGGGGGATTCCCAAACACAATATGATGGTGGGATTTGTGGGTTCTTTTGTGTGTCAAAGAGGGGTAGTGTAAGGGTATTTTAGATTAATTGTTTTGAAGCTTTTCGCGATTAGAGGTGCTTTTCATTGAGTTTAAGGTTTTATTTTTCCCAAGTCTTTTTTGTCCTACGCAAAATTTAAATCACCTATAATAGATTATTTTTGGGTCTGTTGCCTCAAAAACTGATTCTATGCCAGGTATTATTCCGCGTTTCACTTCGTAGTGTAGTTCTAAAAAAGCAAGGTCGCAATTCTTCAGTTTTTCTTTCAGAAGTTTTTTGCACTTACCTAAATCACGTTTTTTTTCAAAATAATCCCAAAACCCTATTTGGTAATTATAACGAGGTTTATCGTATTTTGGAATAGTTATTTTTTTAACCTGCCCTTTTTTATTGATGGTAACTTCAAAGTCATTTATACAATAGCTGTCTTCTAATATTGAGTCTTTTATTTTGTTGGTTAATGCTAGATTTAGAAGGTTGTCAATGGTGTCTTTTACCGTTTCTGAATACGCTCTTTTAGTTGTTTCCTTTTCGTGTTTTTTTGCTTCTCGTCTTGTTAACTTATATAGAAACACTCCGTTACCTCTTGGATAGGAATATCCGTTAGGTAATTGAGATTCAAAAAATTGGTAAAGTGAGTCAAGGTGAAAGGTTTCTCGTATTAGCTCTACGTTGCGTTCTATAATAGTTTTATAGTGGATCGTGTCATCTTGGCCCTTAGTACAAAAATAGGATGTTGACAAACACGTATCTTCTATTTTGTATTCAAAGGAATAAGTGGCACAGTTGCGAAAGTTTTTTCTCCAACCTGGAATTAGAGTGTCTGTTGGGAATGCTTGTTGATTTGACGAAATTAAAGCAGTATAAATCTGAGCGGCCCCTCCCTCATCCAATGCTGTTTTTTGATATACTATTTTTTTCTTTTTTTTTGTATAGTTCCCAGGCCTTCCATGAGCTATTCTCCGGTGTATTTGCGTGGTTCGGTTTGTCAGTATTGCTTCAAATTGTTCGCCATTTTCTGAGAAGAAATCAACAACTTGATTGATAAATGAAACACGAATGTGTATGAGATTTCTAGAATTTTTAATTGGAGGGAGATCAAAACATATGCTATCTAAGGTAGCTGCATCATGCTGCGACAAATAAATTTCTTGTTCAATCTTTTTTATGTTGAGTCTTTGTCCGTAAACGGAAAACGAAAAAAGCCCTGTAAGGAGATAGAATACTATTTTTTTCATGCGCTTGCCTCTGGCTTTCAGTTTGATTTCTGGGAATAGTAATGTGTTTTTTGGGTTGCTAATGCAGGGTTTTATAATTTAGGATGATTTTTTTGTTGTTGAGCGCGGGTTTTATAATCTCTGAGCACACTTAGCTGCTCCTCATTCCCAAATTTAATTTGGTGTCGTCTCGTTTTGTGTAATTGATTTTTTAGCTTTACAACAAATGGAATAAACCCGCCAAAAGGCACAGAGGGGATTTCTAGTCTTCTCCTGAATTCTTTGTCAATCAAAAAATTAGCAACGCTTTTATGTACATACCCCATGTTCTTTTTGATAAAGTCAAACTTTAACACGTTGACAGGGGTGTTTTCATTTAAAAGTGCATGGGCCAATTTAAGCGCATCATCATCCGGAACATTTTGGTAGCGTGTCCAAAAGTTAAAAAACTGCAAGGCTTCAGCCTGATTTTCGGGGACAATGGCAGCAGGTAGACCAAGCAGATACGCGTTGTATTTCCACAAGTGAAAAATACCTTGTGATTCTTTTGTAGTGCATTTAAAGTTCAGTTTTTGCAGACCATAAAGGAAGTATACCGTGAATGCAATATTAGTCGCTATACTATCAGCATGATTTATAGGAATGCCAAATTTTTCAGTTTCCCAGTCAGGCATTTTTTTTTGGATATAAAGACGGGAAGCACTGTGCACCAGTCTGGTTTTTAGACACGCATTAATTCTTTTCGATGCTGCATCCAATCCAGTTCTGGAGACAGATACCCAAAAGTCTAGGGTGTGATGGAGTCTGAGAACAGCGTCTTTTTCTAAAGCTCCTGTAGCAACTAATGGCTTTGTGAGATTAGCAAAGTTGTAACCACCTAAGAGCGCAAAATTTCTTAATATCAACAAACCCATTAGACCGCTGCGCTCGCATAATTCACAACCATACTGCAGGAGTTCACTATTTAGCCATTCGGGAGTTGTGGTAGCATCATTTTTGAATTCGATAAAATCCTGTGGTAGTTTGTCAAAACTACCTGTGTGAAGAGATTTCATTATGCGTCCAAACTGGCCCGTTCGCGTCCAATGCTCAACAAGAAGGTCAACTTTCTCGTCAAATTCGTAAAACAATTTGGCGGAAAAACGCTCCTCGGTTAAAGTTACGTTGCTCCAACGAAGAAACGCTTTCCCGTTGCCTTTTTTCCAAAAATTATCATTGAAATCACGTTCAATCATTTGTTAGCAGATTGTAGTTTTGTCTAAAATTGGGCTATACATTGCTTACATTAAAAAATTTTTGTGTGTAACAGAAGTCAAAGAACTTTTGTTTGGTTAAAATGCAGCCGAGTATATAAATCACAATATCAAACCAAATCTACGCATTGAGTATTTCGGGTTTGATTTGATTCAGTGCTTAGAACAACCTACAACCTATTGGGAGGGATAGCTTTTTGAAGGACATCCAACATTGAGGCTTACAACCCAATCCGCACGCACAGAGAGCAACTCCACCTGAGCCAAGCTTTACCAGGAGGGCGGTATTTTTAGATTACTCCTCCCAAAGTAGCTGAAAAAAAGAGCTACAGGGCATAGCGCAGTCCAAAATTGAATTGGATGCGATTGTGAGTAAAGGTTTGTCTGTTTAGCGCCCTAGCCAACTGATAATCAAAGTTGCCCAAAGAATCAAAAGGGTACAATTGTTTTTGGCCTGGTCGGGTAGAAGCAAATATATTGACAAGGTTGAGTTGCGTTTGTATGGAAAACAAGAGTCGCTTTGTGATCCCTTTGGTATAGCCAATACCCGGTGAAATATCAAACCCCCGCCTTTTGAATGCATATTCGCCAAGTTCAACCGTCCTATCCTCTCTAGGTTGGTTGTTCACACTTACAGTATGGGTGAAATCCACGCCAACGCCAGACACCTGGTGCTCCCAAACGTTAAAACTCAAATCGATAAACCAACCTTGAGGTGCATAGGTGGTTTTGTAGTACCAGCGCACAAATCCTGAAAGTCCGTAGCCGTTAAAGGTGGTGTTTTCTAAATTACAATTGTATTGCGCTTGATTAAAGGAAGTGGTGTTTTCCGAATCAATTACATCTTGAAAATTTGGGTGTTGTAGCGTCAAGTCGTCGGTGGGTGACGCGTTAAATCTAGTGTTATTCATATCCACTTCCGTGGCAGACAAGTAACTAAATCGCAACCCAAAACTGGTGCGTTTGGCTACTGCTCGTTCAAGATGAAAATTGTGAATGAGACCCAAATTAGGATTTGGTTTGTTTTCAGAAAACCCACTAATTATAGCAACGCTTGAAGAGGCTAGCGAAAGGTCGTAACCGACAACCGTCTTTTTGCCAAAATACCCAGGTGTGTGGGATACTACTGCCAAACCTCTATTCGTGTTGATTTGAGCTTGTGCACCTTCTGTAAATAGGAGCGTAGAAATAATAAGTACCGCAAATAAGTGAGTTTTAAACATGATGACTGCGATTTTTATTTATTAGTGCTGTAGGTGCTATTCACTTTTTGGATGTCTACCAAGTGTGAATGAATTAGGTTAGCTCTTTCGAACTTGTTGTTTTTCAAGTCCTCATCCACTCGAATGGTTCGGAATTTTCCAGTTTCAATATTCACAATGACTAAAGTGTGTTCTATCGTTTTAATTTGAAATCCGGAGGCCAATAAACCCGGAGCAAAATAGGGAAACGCAAGAGATAATAAAACGGAGGTAAATGGAACGGATGAGCTACCAATGCCAAAGCCCAACTCTTCTTTTACAAAAGTGAGCAACACATAAGGCGTATTGTACTTCTCAATGACTTGCTTCACATACTGTGATTCCACAACGCGATTGTCAAGCGTGGGGTGGGCGTAAAACTCACTCAAATATGAAGTTATATTAATGTAGTCATTAAACGCATCTGCTGTTTGCATTTGTTTTAGATCAATCCAATTATGTGGCATTCCACTTGTTTCCAGCGCTAGTTCTAAAACTTCTTGTGATAGAGCTTGTTGCTTGGTTGTGGTATTGAGTTGAAAGTCTGGCGAGTAGAAATAGGTTCCTGTCTCGAGATTTATAACTTTGATGTTAGTATAACTAAATGCCGAAGGAGGTAGCACAATAAGACGTTCAACAGGACTGTTTTCAGGGATGCGTTTTGCCTCGTTTTCTCTACTTATCCGTTTTTCTTTTTTGTTGGATATTGATTTTCGTTGCGGTTCTTTCAAAACACGCCGCTCTTTCAGTGTATTGGAGCCATCCGCAGCTAGGTCTTTCTTTAGGTTGCTTATCTGACCCTCCAAAGCACGCTTAAACTCGGTGTCTTCTGCTAGTAAGTCTACAAATGCATACGTGGCAAAATCTAACTTTTGCTCGGCTTGCTGTTTTAAGCTTGAAACTTTTGTGCCCCGACCCCTGCGTCTTTGCGATTCTTCGTTTTCCTCTGCTGTCTGCTCTTCTTCTTCGATGTTGGGCATCGAGGTGGCAAAAAAGTCCTCGTTTATTTCATGAAAATAAACCAACTCTTTGAGGGATAATTCAAACAGCGTCGCTAGTTCCGTGTTGTTGGGGAAGGCTTTGTGCAATTCATAGTTATAGCGTGCGGCAATGATGTTGAGATCTTTTGCTGAGCTATTCTTTAAGAAGTAAACCAAGCTCATTTTATTGCCTTCTACCTCGCTTGTTTTTGGTAAAAACGGGGTGTGATCTAGGTTTTTGTACATGGCCATTCCATAGAGGGCTTCACCAATGATTTGGCGTAGGTAGGCATTGTTTGGGAAATCTTCTAACAACACAAAAGCATTGTAAATGGCATCCGCATACTGTCTTCTGCTCAGTTGAATACGACACAATTCAAAGCGCGCTGTATTTCTCGCATGAAAAAATCCCTGCTCGTCAACCAAAAACAGCTTGTTTGTTGGTGTTGTTGTGAGGTCTTTAAAAGCTTCTTTTAGAGCTGCTTTGCGCAGACGTAAATTGGGGTGGGTAGCAAGGCTATCATTGAAATCCTCTATCGCTGTTATTGGGTTTACGGATGTTGGGAAAATGGAAGGGTCAATTACCAGACTGCCACTATTGAAGAAATCTGAAGGAAACGGAATTTCTTCAAAGGGTAAATAGCTATACAGCATCACATCCATAGAGCGAAGGACCTCGCGATAGTCATACCCACTTTTGGCAAACACCCGCTTGAAGGCTTCTAGGTCTGCTTCAAACTCAAGGCTCTTGCGATAAGTGCTTAGCGCCAGCAGTTTAGTGTCCTCGTTTTTGGTTAGAAAGTTGTCTTTTTCTGATTTTGATTTCTCTTTAAAGCCATCAAAAACATGGTCTTCTTCGCTGTGAATGATTTCATGGGCTAGGATAAATGCGAGTTGGGCTTCATTTTCTACTTGCGCCATAAGACCAAGATTCACGAAAAGGATACCGTCTTGCGTAGCCGCTGCGTTAAAGACCGGAGAGCGCACCGTGTAGGCGCGAATATCTTTTTTGGTCTCGCCATATAGCTCGAGAACATGGTCCAAAACTTTCTGTACATACAATGTTACGTCATCACCAAACAACACATTGCCACTGTTCAGTGTGCGGTCTAAAAAGTATTGGTTTTGTTTCTCAAATGTCTTTTGCAGTCGCGCATTGTCCTTATCCGAAAAGTCAATTCTATCAAAAGCATTGTCCTTTCTTTCTGCATACGAAACTGTAAAGTCAGCCGGCACCTCACCCACGGATACCATCGGTTGGTAATTATCAAATGTAGATTGGGCAAAAAGTGGATAATTGAAAATAGCCAGAAAAACCAACAATGAAGGACATGCTTTCATAGAGCGGGGTTAGAAAATTTAAAAAGCGTAACGAATACCAAATCTAATTTGCACAAGATTGAAATAATAGGTGCGTGTGGAGGTGATTAATTCGGTAAATTCCTGAAAGCTATTGTTTTCAGTGGCTAGCGAGCTTGAATTTTGTTTGTCTTCAGAAAATTTATAGTTGCCAAAAGCATAATAATTAGTGATAGCATTGACATTGTAATAAGAGCCAAGGGTTAGAAGAAGATTGTCCGTTAGCCCCCAAGTATGCCCAAGTCCAACAACAAATGACGTGGTCATTTTTGAGTAGTCAATACTTTCCATTGCGCGTTGTATTTCTGGGTCGTCACCAATGCTATATTGTAGTTCATAATCAATGTCAGTAGTTGTATGCTGCTGTATGGCCAATTGAAGATCGTAAAACCAACCGATAGGCGCGTAGTTTTCACCGAAATACCGTCTCAAGTACAAACCAACACCAAAACCGCTAGTGCGTGATCGATCCATGTTGAATTGATAGCTCAGCGATCGTATGGCATTCCAATTTGAAGGTATGGTCCCGTCATCAACTAGTCCCTCAAAATCTGGGTGATGTAGGTCAAAATCACTGATGTCCTTGGGTCTGTATGTCCCCGTAAGGGAAGCTCCATAGCTGTGAGAAAAAGAAGCAACAACACCAAATGCAGTTTTTTTGGAAACAACGCGTTCGTAATACAAATTGTGTATCGGCACAAATCTGCTGTCTTTGTTTTCATCGAGAAAGGAGGCCAACGAAATATAAGAAGAGGCAATACCTAACTCGTAACCTACAAAAGACTTTTTGCCAAGGTAACCCGGGTTAACTTTAGAAGCGCCCAATGCAATAGATGGACTTACTTGCGCTAAAGCCTGAAAAGAAATAAATGTAAAACAGATACCTAAAAAAACATATTTATTAATCATGGTCAGTTGTGTTTTGATCGTTGTTTGCTTTATATGTGTTGCTGTCTGCAGATTGTTTCAGCTCCAAAAATTGGCCATACAAAATATTGGTCCGCGCTATTTCTGTGGCACCACTTCTCTCAAAAGTTCTAATTGTTCTGATCTTTCCGTCTCTCACATTTAGGACAACTATTTGTGTTCCAAAAAGCGATTTTCTAAATATCGATTTTCCTATAATAGGACTTAAAGAGGGCAGTAAAGCCCCTCCAATGATTGTCCCGAAGGGCTTCCAGAAGTAATTTTTAGGTAATTCGTAAATGCTTTGCGCATTGAGCAATACGTATGGCGTGCCATAACGCTCCACAAAATCATCAATAAATGCATTTTCCATTACCCGATTGTCTTCTAATGGGTGTGCGAAAAACTCATGAATCCACGCTTGTAGGGTCACGAAATCATTGAATTGCTCATTCGTCATATCACCTTTGATATCCATATAGTCGTATTCTAAGCCGCTTAAGTCAAGACTTTTGATTAGCAGCTTTCGGGCGGTCTCCTGTTCCTGAGCGGTTTTCTTAAAGTCGGAATCATAAATTGCGTAATTTTCGTAAGTATCATAATTTATTCTAAACCTAGTATTGGTATGATAGGTGGCGTTAGGTGCCAGCACCACCACTTTTTCTATAGGCGGTTGTTCTTTTTGCATGTATTCCTCTCGCTTTTCAAAGATCTTTATTTTTTCTTTGTAGGGGATAAATCGAGTTCTCTTTTTCGGCGTCCTCTTGGTTTTGAGAGACACATAATTGCTGCCAGATTTCTTCTTTTGGAACGCAGCCATTTCGCTGTCAAAAGCTTCGGTGAAAGCCGTGTCGTCCACAAATAGATCAACCAATGCATAGGAGGTACTTTCTGCTTTTTTTGAGGTTTGTTCTTTCAGCGCTGAAACTTTTTTGCTGCGGCCTACAAGATAATCTTCCGATTCAGGCGCTAGCTCAGTTTCCTTTATTTCTTCTTCCTCAATAATTTCAGGAAAGGAGCGTGTGAAATAATCAGGGCTTACTTCATGAAAGTTAATCAACTCTTCAAGCGATAGCTGAGCTAATTCTTTAGCCTCTTTGTTCTCGGGAAATGATTTGAACAATTCATAATTGTAACGCGCGGCAAGGATGTTTAATTCAAAGGCCGGAATCACATCCAAAAAAGCAACAACCGCCATTTTTTCTCCTTCAACATCTTGGACTTTAGGCAAGAACTCAGTGTATTCGATGTTTTTGTAAATGGTCATGGCGTAAAGCGATGCACCTATAATTTGTTTGAGGTATTCATTGTTGGGGAATTCTTGAAGCAGTAAAAACGCATTGTAAATAGCGTCATCGTATTGTCTATTGTTGAGAAAAATGCGGCAAAGCTCAAATTGTGCTGTTATCTGTGCATGGTCGAAGGCCGCTTCATCCAACAAAAATAGGGCTTGCGAAGGTTTTTTTTTGAGCTTCTCGATTTCTTTGCTCAAGGCATCTTTTCTAGCGCGTAGATTCGGGTGTGTGGCCAAGCTGTCGTTGAAGTCTTCGATGGCCGTAATGGGATTCACTGACTGCGGGAAATACGATGGGTCCAGTGACATCACCCCATTATTAAAGAACGTATTAGGGAAGGGTATTTCGTCAAATGGAAGATAGCTGTACAGCATCACGTCCATTACGCGTAGGGCTTCGCGGTAATCGTATTCGCTCTTGCCAAAAACCCTTTTGAATGCTTCCAAGTCGGCTTCAAACTCTACACTTTTGCTGTAGGTGCTCATGGCAATCAGTTGGTCTGCCTCATTGTACCGCTTGCGCTTCTCTTGCTTGACCCGTTTATTTAACTTAAAACTCTCCAAAACATGATTTTCTTCGCTGTGAATGATTTCGTGCGCGAGGATAAACGCGAGTTGTGCTTCGTTTTCTACCTGCGCCATCAATCCCAAGTTGACTAAGAGAATGCCATCTTGGGTAGCGGCGGCGTTGAAAACCGCGCTTCTTACTGTGTAAACGCGAATGTTCTTGTTGGTTTCGCCATAAAGAGATAACACGTGGTCCAATACTTTTTGAAGGTAATTGGTGACGACATCGCCATACATCACATCACCACTTGTGATGAGCGCGTCGACATAATATTGGTTCTGATAGTAAAATTCTTCAGCTGTTCTTTTATTGGCAAATTGATTTGGCGTACTGGCCTCCATAGCTTTCTCTACCTTAGCCTTTAGGGTTTTATGGAAGTCAGCAGGTAAATCTCCAACCGATTGCATGGGTTGGTAGTTGTCAAAAGGCGATTGGCCAAATACGGCTTGAGAAAAAGTAAAGAAGCAGCAAAAAGTAGCTAGGATTTGTAAGCGCATGCTTTAGGTTTTTTGTTTTTAATATTA